>JABSRT010000003.1 GCA_013214945.1 Gammaproteobacteria bacterium | reverse complement strand
AATTGTGAAATAGTTTGAGTCATATACGCTCCCTTTACATAAGCCGCATTAGATCACAAAATTAACGGAATTGGTATAAAACGGTCTCTTGACTCGAATAAAATAATTAATTATTCAGGCAATAAACTAGCATGTTTTTGTTTTATATTTTGGGTTGATACTTTGATTCAAACAAGGAAGTGGTGGGTCATGTGGGATTCGAACCTACGACCAATGGATTAAAAGTCCACTGCTCTACCAACTGAGCTAATGACCCGCACGTAATTAACTAGGTTAATTTTGCGTCCGTCAAAGACTGAAATAGTTCCCTTCTCGACGGGCGCTAATATTACGGATTTATTGAGACAGCGCAACCTAAATTTAAAGTTTTTTCACTGTTTGATTCATTTTCGAGCTAACTTTGCTAAAACAGTGAACTAACGACTAAAAAACAACAATTCACGCTATAAATGTCACCAACTATCGTAATTCGGCTAACAAAGAACTAGCCTGCTTAGCTGCGGACTTTTCAGGGTATTGTTTGATAACCTGGTTATAAAGTTCCTTAGCTTTAGTCTTTTGTTTTTTATTCTGCGCAATTTTACCCAATTTAACCATTGCATCGGCACGTTTAGCCGATTGAGGGTATTGTTCAACCAATTGCTCAAACTGTAACTGGGCTGCTTTAATTTTGCTTTGGTTAAATAATAACTGCCCAAGCCAGTAATGCGAGTTTGCAGAATAGGTAGATTGAGGGAATTCAACCAAATAACGTTTAAATTCTACGATTGCTTGATCAAAACGTTTTTCTTTTAACGCGAGGTTTAACGCATTGTCATAAACTTGAGTCATCGACAGCAGATCTGAGTTATCACTGTTATCAGCAAATGCTGGTTCAGTAACAACGGGCTCTGGTTGGCTTACTTGCAAGCTAGAAAAGCGCTTATCTATTTCTTGATACAGTTCACGCTGACGTTGCAGCATTTGATCAAGACGATAATTGTGAGTTTCAGTTATCCCACGCAGTTCATTAAGCTCCTGCTGCAACGAATCAATATGTTGCTGCATTTCAATAATGATCCGACCTTGGTTCGATCGCGGCGCAGAGTATTGAGCGTTAGAGGGTTGAGATGGATTAGATACGTCGACCACAGTAACAGGCTGTGCCAACGCACCACCTGTTACTAGTAGACTTAACAAAAATAGATTTTTCATTACGACTATTGTTAGCTTAGTAAACTAACACGGCACGACGGTTTTGAGCAAAACCAGCATCAGTGCGGCTGCTGTCTAGTGGTTTTTCTTCACCGTAGCTTACTAGTTCAATTTGACCAGCGCTAACACCTAAGCTTTCAAGGTAACGAGCAACGGCTTGTGCACGACGCTCACCTAAAGCGATATTGTATTCTGGCGTACCACGTTCATCAGCATGCCCTTCAATCACTAATGCAGTACTTGGATGTGCACGCAAGTATGTTGCGTGAGCTTCTAGCAATGAAGCAAATTGATTTGATACAGCAGAAGTATCAAAATCAAAATAAATGATATGTTCTTGACGTAAAGCAGCTAGCTGAAGGCGCATCTTTTCAGCAGGTGATACATCTTTTTTTAGCGAACCAGTTTGTACTGTTGTATCTGTTGGTGTTACTTGTTGTGTTTCTTGATAATCAGCATCTGTAGTTGATGTAGAACCACAAGCGGCTAGGATCATCATTGGTGCTGCAACTACCATACCCTTAACAATTTTATTTAAACGCATTCTTATTTCCTTTTTGTCATTTTTAATAAATATATGGAGACCACGCAGGGGCTCTCACCTCACCGTCGGCAACGGGTAATCTCGCTTTAAACCTGCCATCAATAGAGACTAAGGCGAGTACTTGTTTTCCCCGGTGCATAGTGCCATAAATAACCATGCTACCATTTGGTGCAATACTAGGTGACTCATCGAGTCTTGTTTTGGTCAAAACCTGCAAGTTGCCAGTTTTAATATTTTGTTTAGCGATGTGGTATTTACCACGGGTTCTATTTACCAGAACCAATTGCTCGTTGTTTGGCGTAATTGAACCACCAAGGTTCATTTCGCCGTCAAATGTCATACGGTTAATTTTACCTGACACTAAATTTACGCGATAAATCTGCGGTTTACCACCTCGTTCTGAGGTAAAGACCAATGAATTATCATCTAACGCCCAACTTGGCTCAGTATCAATTGCGCGATTACGTGTCGCCCGCGTTAGTTGCTTAGACGCAATATCTAAAATATAAATATCTGGATTACCATCTTTTGATAAAACCAGGGCTAATTTTTTACCGTCATGCGACCAGCGAGGCGCGCTATTAATTCCTCTATACGCACTCACTTTGCTACGTTTTTGAGTATAAATATCTTGAATGAATATCTGCTGGCGTTGATTCTCAAATGATGCGTAAGCGAGCTTGGTGCCGTCGGGTGACCAGCTTGGCGACATTAACGGCTCTTTCGAACGTAAAATTTCAACTTCATTCTTACCGTCATAATCAGCAATCATTAGGCGATGAGTATATTTATTTTTAGCGTTAACTAAAACATAGGCTATTTTAGTTCTAAACGCGCCACGATCGCCGGTTAATTTTTCATAAATAATATCACTAATACGGTGGCCATATTGACGAAACTCAGCCCGTGATATCACGGTTTCACGACTATCAAGAATATGGGCATTAGAAGCAATTAAATTACCATTGCTGAGCATTTTAGCTTTACCGCCACTTAGCTGGCCCCGTACCACATCTATTAATTCGAATCCGACCACAAACCGGCCATCTTGGTAAGGTTTAATCGTACCAACTAAAATAGCTTCAACCCCTAAATTGGCCCATTGCGCATATTGAATGTCACGACTGCTACTTGGCTGTGATGGCATAGAAAAAGCAGCTACCGGGCTAAAGCGACCACTGCGACGTAAATCGGCAGCAACTACTTGGCTAAGATTTTCCGGTGCAGGCCCCTGCCCAAGCCATTTAAAAGGCACAATTGCTACGGGGCGTGCACTATCCACGCCTTCGGTGATCACAATATCAAGGGCAGCGTGGGCGGTTAAAGTAAAAAGTGATATAAATATTATTGTTATTCTAGTTATTAGCTTCATTACTATTCAAACTCTGGTTGGACGGTTAAGTTAATTTCTTTTAGTTGAGCAAATACTTCAGGATCTTTTGATACGGGTAACGTACCCGCTTTATAAACGGCGTCGACTGCAGACTTACACACATACCTATCACCAGCAATCGATTTCACTTCATAGACCAAGCCGCTGCTAGAAAGTTTAATATTTAATAAGCATTGTTTGCCTTTCATGCTTTCATCAATGGTCCACTGACGTTGAATCGCACCGCTAATTAGCGCAGTGTATTTACCGACTTCAGACAATACAGCACGCTGACGAGCCTTTGATAAGGTCGCTTGTTCCGACGCCATTTCTTGTGCTAACAATCGTTCTTGTTCTGCACGGCGCTTAGCCGCTTGTTGACGTTTAATTTTATCTCGACGCTTTTTATCCGCTTTAGCTTTGGCTATTTTAGCAGCCTTGATCTTCGCGGCTTTAGCGTTGGCCAATTTTTCTGCTTTGACTTTAGCGACTTGAGCAGCCTTAATTTTAGCGGCTTTTTCAGCTTTCGCTTGCGCTATCTTCTTTTCTTTAGCCAGTTGCTCAGCCTTAGCTTTAGCCGCTTTTTGCGCAGCTAACTTTTTAGCTTGCGCTGCTTTTTCAGCAGCAATGCGTTGCGCTTTAGCTTGCGCAACCGCTTTCACTTCTTGTTGGTATTGTTGCTTGGCTTGAGCGGCCGCTTGTTCTTGTTTTTTACGATTAGCCACGGCCTCTTGTGCTTTGGCGTCAGCTTGCTGCTGTTTTTTCTTGGCAGCCAATGCAAGCGCGTCGGCTTGCTGTTGTTTTTGTTTAGCGAGTAAAGCCTGTTTATCACTGGCATTTTTATCGGCTAAACGCTTCTTGCGCAATATTTCTAGTTCTTTAATTTTCGCACGTTCGCGCTCGGCTTTGCGAAGTCTCGCTTTTTCATCAGCCTGGTGCTTTAACTTAACCGCTTTGAGTTTATCAATTTGCTGATTAACCGAACTTTGATTCACTAACGCCGCTTGCACAATAGGTTTGGCACTGCTAGTCGCTTGTTTTTTTTCTGGTGGCGACGAGTTATTGCTTAGCAACAACATACCGATTAACAACAGATGCAGCAGTACAGAGCCGAGTAAACCATAACCAATATAAGACTTTGTCACTTATTTACCTTCTATTGGATCAGTCATCAACCCGACAGAGGATGCCCCAGCGCCTTGCAACGTCACCATTAGCTGTAACACATAGTCATAAGGAACCTCGCGATCTCCTTTAACCATCACAGGACTGCCAGGTTCCAACTTCAAATGAGCAGCGACTAAATCAGCTAATTCTTGTTGTGATAAGGCTTGCTCAGGCGAGTCACCCACCGTTAGATAGTAGCTACCATCGGCTTTTACCGAGGCTATTAAAGGAACCTTCGATGTTTCAGGCAACGCCTGCGCTTGAGCTTGTGGCAAAGCAACTTTAACGCCTTGCACTACTAAGGGTGCAGTGGCCATGAAAATAATCAACAAAACCAACATCACATCAATGTAAGGCACCACATTGATGTCAGCATTAAGGCGGCGTCGCTTACGCTGATATTGCATGTTTATGCCTTTTCTTGGTGCGTGCCAGCATAGGCCTGACGCTGTAATATAGACGAGAATTCTTCCATGAAATTAATATAGACATTCTCTAACTTTTCGACTCGCGATGAAAATCTATTATAAGCAATTACCGCTGGGATTGCGGCAAACAGACCCATAGCAGTCGCAATAAGTGCTTCAGCAATACCTGGTGCAACCATTTGCAATGTCGCTTGCTGTACTTGCCCTAACGAGATAAATGCATTCATTATTCCCCATACGGTGCCAAAAAGGCCGACGTAAGGTGAAATAGAGCCAACAGTGGCTAAGAAAGGTAAATTACATTCTAATTCGTCGACTTCTCGGGATAAGGCTACTCGCATCGCGCGATGCGCGCCATCAACGATAGCCTCAGGCGTAGTGGCCTGAGTTTGACGCATTTTTGCAAATTCTTTAAACCCCGCCATAAAAAGCTTTTCTAAGCCACTATTGCTGGCGGAACGGGCAGAAAGTTCCTGATAAATGGCTGATAAGTCAGCGCCACTCCAAAAACGGTCTTCAAAAATTCGAGTGGTGCGTGTGGCATTACTCAGTATTTTAAATCGACCAAAAATAACCGCCCATGAAACCACTGAGGCAACAAGTAACGACAACATAACCAATTGTACTAATAAGCTGGCTTCAAGGACCAAATCAAGAAAAGAGATCTCAGCAGACACCCTTAAACTCCTTTAAAATATGTAGTGGAATAGCAGTAGGTTTCATCTGTTCAAGTGATACGCAAACTACTTTGACAGATGCTGAATTTAACAAATTACCCGCTTCGCAAAATATTGCTTGCTCGAAGGTTAAACCAGCCCGTTTTAAAATAGAAATTTTAGTCTCAACGCGTAGTAACTGATTAAATTTTGCAGGTTTTAAAAAGTCTATTTCACAATGGCGCACCACAAATGCAATGTTTTGTTCAAGTAAGGCATCTTGTTCAAACCCGAGACTGCGTAGATACTCTGTCCGAGCGCGCTCGTAAAAGTTCAAATAATTACTGTGATAAACGACACCGCCAGCGTCAGTATCTTCATAATAAACACGAATTTGAAATTCAAACGACATTAAACAACCCACATTAATGTAATTTCATTAAAAAATGAAACTTACTATAGATACCTAAACAGGGCAACAATAATAACATTATAGGATTAAATTTCATGATTTATTAATAGGATAACTAAATTCAATTAACTAAAAGGCTAACCACGCAGAAAAACTGTAACTTAAGCATTAGTTTTGCTAATATCAAACACTAGTTTATTTCATTTGTCTTCATGGCAACCTTTGCCTATTATCGTCGGCAGTTGGGCACCCCTGTCACACGCTAAGGTGTCGCGCATTGAAAGGAAAATGCGCTTTCAATTATTGTATGACTTCCTTTTATTGTTTTTTTATTGGTTTCACATTAGTTTAAAATGATTTTTTAAACATGAGCCCGCTCAACTTGAGCGGGCTTTTTTTATGGTTAATTGCTTAAGATTGTAAGTCACGCTTAAAATGCGCGTAAGTTTGCGGAGTCACGATACGACCACGATGGGTCCGTTGAATAAAACCTTGTTGGATTAAAAATGGCTCAATAACATCTTCAATCGTATCTTTATCTTCGCCGATAGCTGCCGCCAAATTGTCTAATCCGACGGGACCACCGCCAAATTTATCCATAATAGTCAGTAACAGCTTACAATCCATAAAATCAAAACCTTGATTATCAACATTAAGTAAATCAAGCGCTTTAGCGGCGACATTTTCACTAATTATACCGTCGTATTTTACTTGTGCAAAATCGCGTACTCGGCGCAACAACCGGTTGGCTATCCTTGGCGTGCCCCGTGAACGTCGCGCTATTTCAACCGCACCGGCATGCTCGATGTCAACCTCAAGATGAACAGCACTGCGTATAATAATATCGGTTAGTTCACTAACGGTGTAAAACTCGAGCCGAAGCGGAATGCCAAAACGGGCGCGCAACGGTGAGGTTAATGAGCCTGCACGTGTCGTTGCACCAATCAGCGTAAATGCCGGTAGCTCCAGCTTGATTGAGCGCGCTGCTGGTCCTTCACCAATCATGATATCGAGTTGATAATCTTCCATTGCCGGATAGAGTATTTCTTCAACTACTGGGCTTAATCGATGAATTTCATCGATAAAAAGCACATCACCTTCTTCTAAATTAGTCAATAATGCCGCCAGATCACCGGCTTTTTCTAATACTGGGCCCGAGGTCGACTTAACACTAACACCCATTTCGTTGGCGACGATATGGGCCAAGGTAGTTTTACCTAATCCGGGAGGACCATAGACCAACATATGATCAAGTGCTTCATCACGACCTAGCGCCGCCGCAATAAATATCTCGAGCTGCGCCTTGGCCTCGACCTGACCAGTATAATCACTGAGCATTTTAGGGCGCATTGCACGATCGTTATGATGTTCTTCAACATCGATTGGCTCGGCTTGAATGAGTCGGTCTGCTTCAATCATCTGTTATCTCTTGGGCTTAATTGTAGGGTTATACCAATTACGTTAAATTGATGGATGGGAATTATAGCATTGCTTTAAGTGCTGCTTTAATTAATGCTTCACTGTCCATCGTAGGTAAAAACACCTTATTGACGGTTTTGGTTGCTTGGGCCGACTTATACCCTAACGCAAGTAACGCTGAAATAGCATCGTCTGTTGGGTCAACCGTGTGAACAAACGTGTCTTCAATAGCACCATCAATAGCCATCGCATCGGTCGCCGGAGTATCGGTTGCCAAGGTAAAGTTTTTAAGCCGATCTTTTAATTCAATAATTAAACGCTCGGCTGTTTTAAGACCGATGCCTGGCAGTTTAACCAATGAAGTGGTATCGCTTTGCATCACACACTGCACAAATTGCCCTGCCGACATGCCAGACAAAATGGCCAAACCTAATTTAGGGCCGACGCCATTCGCTTTAATGACTTCACGAAATAACTGGCGTTCAATTTTACTGGCGAAACCATAGAGTAATTGGGCATCTTCTCGCACCACAAAATGGGTATAAATAGTAGTGTCTTCACCAACATTGGGTAACTTATAAAAGCTTGTCATTGGTAGCTGCACTTCATAACCAATGCCTTGCACATCAAGTAACAAATGCGGAGGCTGCTTTTCGGCAACATTACCTCGTAAACGTCCGATCAAAATGTCATTCCTTATCGTTCTATATTCAGTTCTAATTAAGCACTAATCTATTGATTTTATTTAAAACGCCCGCCGGTCACTTTCGTTGCGCGACCTTTGCTGCGCCCCGCCATCGCAATTAAGCTTTGATGAGCATGCGCGTGACAAATCGCAATAGCCAACGCATCGGCTGCATCTTCTTGTGGCCGTGCCGGTAGTTTTAAAATTTGGGTAACCATGTGGCCGACTTGATCTTTGGTCGCACTGCCAATGCCGACAACCGCTTGTTTTACTAACCGCGCGGCGTACTCACTCACGGGTAACTGTGCATTACAGGCCGCAACAATAGCAGCTCCTCGTGCTTGGCCCAGTTTAAGTGCTGAATCGGCATTTTTTCCCATAAAAACTTGCTCAATGGCAAATTCATCAGGGTGATATTGCGCGATTATCTGGGTAACACCATCAAAAATCTGTTTCAGTCGTGGCGGTAATTCAGTACCACTGAGGCGGATACAACCACTGCCAATATAACTGAGTTTTTGACCATTTTTTTTAATAATGCCATAACCGGTAACGCGAGAGCCGGGATCGATGGCAAGTATAATTGTCATAAGGCTCCTATTCCGTTATTCGTTCGCCCTAAACATAAAAAGCGGGCAATGCCCGCTTTTTTTCACTAAAGACAGATTACGCTTGGTCTGCGTTTTCTTTATCTTCAGTTACTAGCGAAGCAATATTAAGTTCAGTTAACTGCGCTGTATTTGCAAAACCTGGCGCATTGGTTAACGGACAAGCCGCCGTAGTGGTTTTAGGGAATGCCATCACGTCACGAATTGAGCTAGTACCAGTCATTAGCATGATCAGGCGATCTAAACCAAAAGCCAAACCAGCATGGGGTGGCGTACCGTACTTTAATGCTTCAAGTAAGAAGCCAAATTTCTCTTGGGCTTCTTCGTCGCTAATGCCTAACACTCTAAAGGCCGCGGCTTGCATTGGTGCATTATGAATACGCACCGAGCCACCGCCCAATTCACAACCATTTAATACCATATCGTAAGCATCTGAAATCGCGCCAATAGGATTGGCTTCAAGTTCTTCAGGTGTCATGTCAACAGGGGCAGTAAACGGGTGATGAATAGCGTGTAGGCCGCCTTCAACTTCTTCAAACATTGGGAAATCAACAACCCATAATGGCTTCCAGTCGCCAGAATTCAAGTTAAAGTCTTCACCAACTTTAAGACGTAGCGCGCCTAAAGAATCAGTTACTACTGTATTGCTATCAGCGCCGAATAAAATGATGTCGCCAGATTTTGCGTTACAACGAGCAAGCAATGCCGTGACAACTTCTTCGTTTAAGAACTTCAAGATTGGCGATTGTAAACCGTCCATGCCAGCGTCGATGTCGTTAACCTTCATCCAAGCTAGACCTTTAGCACCGTAGATGCCGGCATATTTACCGTAATCATCAATGTTCTTACGGCTTAATTTTGCGCCACCCGGCACACATAATACCGCAACACGACCTTTAGGATCGTTAGCAGGGGCTGAGAATACTTTAAACTCTACGTCTTTTAATAAGTCAGCAACGTCAATTAGCTCTAACGGGTTACGTAGATCTGGCTTATCAGAACCAAAACGACGCATTGCATCCGCGTAAGTCATGGTTGGGAACTGACCTAGGTCAACGCTAAGCATTTCTTTGAACAAATCACGCACTAATTCTTCAGTTTTAGCCATCACCTGAGTCGATGTCATAAACGATGTTTCGATATCAATTTGAGTAAATTCAGGCTGACGGTCAGCACGTAAATCTTCATCACGGAAACAGCGTACGATTTGGTAATAACGATCCATGCCAGACATCATTAACAATTGCTTAAACAACTGCGGAGACTGTGGCAAGGCAAAGAATTTACCTTTATGCGTACGACTTGGCACTAAATAATCACGCGCGCCTTCAGGCGTTGCTTTGGTCAGAATTGGCGTTTCAATATCTAAGAAACCATTGTCTTCTAGGAAACGACGAACAAAACCAGTGACTTTAGAACGGAAAATTAAACGTTCAGTCATTTCAGGGCGACGCAGATCAAGGTAGCGATATTTAAGACGCTGCTCTTCTGAATTATTCTGATGATCATCAAGCGTTAAAGGTAACGGCTCACTACGGTTAATAATAGTGAGTTCTTTACCAAGAACTTCTACACCACCAGTGCCCATGTCTTTGTTAATTTGACCTTCAGGACGTGCACGAACTAGGCCTTTGATCGAAACACAAAATTCAGCACGTAAGCTGTTTGCTAATTCGAATACTTCTTTCAAGTCTGGATCATATACAACCTGAATGACACCTTCACGATCGCGAAGATCTAGGAATATTACTCCACCGAGATCGCGACAACGGTTAACCCAACCGACAAGTTCAACTTCCTGACCAATTTGTGATTCATTTAGCTCACCGCAATAATGACTGCGCATTTAATTACTTCCTGATAATGGCCCTGCTGGGCATTTGTCTATAATGCTGGCTATTATAGAGAAGTTTTTCACAATAGGTAAGTAGCTAAATCAGGAGTTGGACTCTGTTCGCTTATTAACAGGGCTATTTTTAGCATTTGGCTAATATAGCTCGGGCTAACAGCCGCTGGCCTTATTCATTCACTTGCAATAAAACGACCTAAGTCTCACTATTTAAATCAAGGGTAAATTTTTTATCCTAAAGCAAGAGACTAACGCCATCAGCTAAGTTAAAATGCGCTTTTTAATAATTGCCTTAATCGTGAGTCATCCATACTCGTCGACAGTGCTCGGTATTACCGCTATCCATCGTGGTCAATGATGTTTAGTCACCCAGGGCTCAGCAAGCGCAATTTCATTGATTTAGAGTAAACATGAATACATCTCGCGACAATATCTTCGCCGCTCCGCTTGAGAAAATGGGAGACTTTCAGTTTGACCAGCAGGTTGCTGAAGTTTTCCCCGACATGATCAAGCGCTCGGTGCCCGGTTATAGCAATATTATTACCGCCATTGGCATGCTGACATCACGCTTTGCGCAGGACAATTCAGTACTCTATGACCTTGGCTGTGCGTTAGGGGCTGCCACGCTAGAAATGCGTCGCCATATTACTCACCCAAACTGTCAAATCATCGCGGTCGACAATTCTCCAGCGATGACCGAGCGTTGTCAGCTCCATCTTAATGCGTTTAAAGCACAAACCCCGGTGACGGTTGTGTGTTCAGATATCCAAGATATCACGATTGAAAATGCCTCGGTTGTGGTGCTTAATTTTACCCTGCAATTTATTGAACCTGAAGCACGCCAACGTTTAATTGATAAAATATATCAAGGGCTAAACCCCGGTGGAATATTGCTAATTTCTGAAAAACTGCGCTTTGAAGATGCCACGGCACAGACGTTACTGTCTGATCTGCATCACGATTTCAAACGAGCCAATGGCTACAGTGAACTCGAAATTAGCCAAAAGCGTAATGCACTAGAAAACGTGATGTTAACTGATACCTTAGCCCAGCATATGCAACGCTTTAACACAGCCGGTTTTACCACCTCTGAACTATGGTTTCAGTGTTTTAATTTTAGTTCGATGATTGCGATCAAGGATATCCAAGCATAATGATTGATTTTAGTAATTTTTATCAAATAATCGCCAAAAACCAATTAAGTCACTGGCTTGAAATATTACCGGCTCAACTGGCCAAATGGCACCAAGAACACCAACACGGCCAATTTGATAAATGGTCAAAAGTACTAAATAAACTGCCAACCACTGGCGCCGATCAAATTGATTTTAGTGAGCAAGTGTCAATTAGCAACAGTGTGCCAATGGCCAGTGGCGAACTAAAAAAAATGCAGTCGCTATTAAAAATATTTAGTCCTTGGCGTAAAGGTCCGTTCAATTTACACGGCATTGAAATTGATACCGAATGGCGCAGTGACTGGAAATGGCAACGATTACGTTCACACATTACCCCGCTGACCAACCGTACTATTCTTGATGTTGGCTGTGGCAGTGGTTATCACTTGTGGCGCATGGTTGGCGATGACGCTAAACTTGCAGTTGGCATTGACCCATCTACTTTATTCTTATTTCAGTTTGAAATTGTGCGTCAGCTCGCCAATAACGACCAACGCGCCCACCTGCTACCGCTTGGTATTGAGCAGTTGCCGCCCTTAAAATCGTTCGATACCGTGTTTTCAATGGGCGTGTTATACCATCGCCGTTCACCGATCGATCATATTATTGCGCTCAAGGATCAGTTACGAGATGGTGGTGAACTTGTATTAGAAACCTTGGTAATTGATGGTGACGAAAACCAAGTACTAGTGCCGTCTGGTCGCTATGGCAAGATGAACAATGTGTGGTTTTTACCCAGTGTTGCTGCATTAATATTGTGGCTTGAAAAAGCCGGTTTTGACAACGTACGAATGGTTGATTGTTCTGTAACGACCACCGACGAGCAACGTGCGACGCCGTGGATGGAGTATGAATCTCTGAGCGATTTCTTAGATCCGAACGATCCATCTAAAACAATTGAGGGGCACCCAGCGCCCAAACGTGCAGTCATTATTGCCAACAAAGCCTATCACGAAGCCGATTAAGCTTGTTATTCCCTCGCCTATGTCGTTTAGCGCATAGGCGAATTTTATGCTATCTCCCACCCCGAATTTTTTCTTAACACTGGGTCCAGCGATTCAACCTTGCCCAAATCACCTCATTAAACCGTCAAATAGCCGTTCATTATATAATCAAACAACTCATTGCATAGTTGTCGACAAGCGCTGTTAACTAGTATAAAAATAGATATATACCTTTCAAAATAATCAGGTGATTGCTGTGTCTATGCTTTTGTTAGTCGTTATTTTTATCTTCGCTGTTGGTTTTTTTGCCTATAAACGTGCATCTTTAATTACTTTTACCTTGGCGATTGGCGCATATTTAGTCTTGTTGTCACTCATGGGCATTGCCGCCAATTTACTTTTAGTCATCTACATTGCGTTAGCGGTGGTGATAAACACTAAAACCTTACGCCAGCAGTATTTGAGTCGTCACATGCTCAAATTGTACCGTACTATAATGCCTGAAATGTCACAGACAGAAAAAGAGGCATTAGACGCAGGTACGACTTGGTGGGAAGCCGATTTGTTTCGCGGCGCACCCAATTGGCACAAAATGCATAATTACCCTGCCCCTCGCTTAACGCCTGAAGAGCAAGCTTTTCTTGATGGCCCGGTTGAAGTGGCTTGTTCAATGGTTAACGATCATCAGGTATGCCACCAAGACGCTGATTTATCGCCCGAGTTATGGCTATATCTTAAAGATAATGGCTTTTTTGCGATGATTATTAAGCAGCAATATGGGGGCCTAGAGTTTTCAGCTTATGCCCAATCGCGGGTATTACAAAAATTGTCTGGCATTAGTACCGTATTAGCATCCACCGTCGGTGTGCCCAATTCATTAGGGCCAGGTGAATTATTACAACACTATGGCACCCAAGCCCAAAAAGATCATTATTTGCCGCGTCTAGCCAGCGGTCAAGAAATACCCTGTTTTGCACTCACAAGCCCTGAAGCGGGTTCCGACGCGGGTGCTATTCCCGATTATGGCATCGTGTGCAAAGGAGACTGGCAAGGCGAAGAAATACTCGGGATGAAAATAACGTGGAACAAGCGCTATATCACGCTTGCGCCCGTTGCTACGGTATTAGGCCTAGCGTTTAAGTTACGCGATCCAGACGGCTTGCTTGGTGGTAAACCTGAACTGGGTATAACCTGTGCGCTGATTCCAACCGATATTGACGGGGTCAACATTGGCCGGCGTCATTTGCCGTTAAACATTCCGTTTCAAAACGGTCCGACATCTGGTGACGATGTGTTTTTCCCACTCGATTTTATTATTGGTGGCCCAGAAATGGCCGGGCGTGGCTGGCAAATGCTCGTGGAGTGTTTATCGGTTGGTCGCGGCATTACCTTACCTGCTAACTCGACGGGTGCGATAAAAACTTTGGCGATTGCCACAGGAGCATATAGCAGGATCCGCCGTCAATTTAAAATACCGATTGGTAAAATGGAAGGCGTTGAAGAACCACTGGCACGCCTTGGTGGCAATGCCTATCTAATGGATGCAGTGACCACCATGACCACAGGTGCTATCGATTTAGGTGAAAAACCGTCGGTGGTATCAGCCATCGTAAAATACCATTTAACCGATCGGATGCAACGCTGTGTCATTGATGCAATGGATATACACGGTGGCAAAGGCATTTGTCTGGGCCCTAACAATTATATTGGTCGCGGTTATCAAGGTGCTCCGATTGCCATTACCGTTGAAGGCGCTAATATTTTAACCCGCTCGTTAATTATTTATGGTCAGGGCGCCATTCGATGCCACCCTTATGTCTTGGCTGAATTAGATGCGGCGCAACTGACCGACGAACGTGAAGCCCTTGAGAAATTTGATCACGCGGTCTTTGGTCACATTGGTTTTGCTGTCAGTAACTTTTGTCGCAGTTTTTGGCTCGGCATCACTAATAGTCGATTCTCAAACTCGCCATTTAACGATGAAACCAAGCGTTATTATCAGCACATGAATCGCTTTTCAGCTAATTTAGCCTTTTTATCTGATATCTCGATGGCCGTCTTGGGCGGCGAGTTAAAACGTAAAGAACGCATCTCGGCGCGCTTAGGTGATATTTTAAGCCAACTTTATTTATGCTCTGCCACGCTTAAGCGCTTTAATGACGAAGGCCGCCAACAACAAGATTTACCCTTAGTGCACTGGGCGGTACGTGATTCGTTATTTAAAGCACAAACCGCGCTCGATGAGCTATTACGTAATTTCCCCGCGCCACTGCTTGGTAAAATATTGCGTTGGGTGCTCTACCCTACGGGAATAACCTTAGTAACGACCTACGACGCACTAGATCAAGAAGTAGCGCAGTTAATTCAAAGCCCGAGCTTAAGCCGCGACAGGCTCGGTTATGGTCAGTATTTATCCGCCAATGAAAATAACCCGGTCGGGGTGCAAGAGCAGACCTTGCGAGATATATTAGTGGCTGAAAAAATATTACAAAAGATATCCCAAGCAACCGGGAAAAAAGAGCCATTAATCTTTTTGGATAAGTTAGCCGATCGTGCTTTAGCACTTGGCTGTATCGATGAAGAAGAAGCCCAACACCTACGGGTGACTGAGGTTGGCCGTTTAGCGGCAATTAACGTCGATGATTTTGCCCCTGAAGAATTACAAATAATACCAATTGCATTAAAGATATGATCTTGTTGTGCGCAGGGGAAATTTTCAAGAACAAGGCGCTCGAATGACCAATAGCTAGCTATTGGGATTGAGAGGTACGCAGTTATTGTTGATTTAAACCAGCACAGGTGGTCAATTGTTAAATGTAATTGGTATAACACCAGTGCCACTTAAATAAATCGGTTTTTACTCTCGTTAACAGCTACTGATATCAGGTAGCGAGGTGCCACAACACTTCGCTACTTAATGTAGTTCGTATAAAATGACTAATCTACTTCACTTATCCATGCTAGCTGAACTGCTTCAAGCACTCTTTCACCACAATGTTTAGGATCATCATCGAAATTTTCTAAAGCGAGGATCCATTGCATCAATTGAGTAAAGTGCAATTGGGTGGGATCAACGTCGGGATGTGCTTCTATCAGGTCTAATGCAATATCTAGTGAATCTGTCCAATGTAATTTCATGCTTACCTCGTTTCAATTAAATCACAGCTGAGTTTAGCTCGATTATAACCGATAAATGTTTATACCAATTACATTAAATTTATGACCTAGTTGTGCGTAGAGAAAATCAATTTAGACAAGGCGCTCGATTGAGTAATAGCTAGCTATTAGGAGTGAGAGCAACGCCGAATGAATGGATTTTATCAAGCTCAGGTAATCACTTAATTAATGGGATTGGTATTATACCAATTACATTAAATTTATGACCTAGTTGTGCGTAGAGAAAATCAATTTAGACACATATCTCGACTTAGGGCAATGCAGGAATACTAACTCATGGGAACGGAAACAGACCGGCTAAATGGTTTTATCAAGCACAAGTGATCATCATCTAACGGGGATTACTATTAGGACATCAGAAATTAGCTCATAAAAAAAGAAGATCATCAGAAAGTATTGTTTTGTTTTGTTTTGTTTTGATTTTAAAAGAGATCAGGTAAAACAGATAGAGTTCTAAGGGGGGTTTTATTAGAAATAGTTTAATTTAAAGCAAGGAATGTTTTATCAGGATGTAACTTGACGCAAAAAAGTGGCGTCCCCTAGGGGTTTCGAACCCCTGTTACCGCCGTGAAAGGGCGGTGTCCTAGGCCACTAGACGAAGGGGACACAGGTAATTAATATGGTGGAGCTATGCGGGATCGAACCGCAGACCCCCTGCGTGCAAGGCAGGTGCTCTCCCAGCTGAGCTATAGCCCCATATTAATTATGATAAAGCTATCTAAGTTATTACATTGTACAAACAGCGTTGGCGGAACGGACGAGACTCGAACTCGCGACCCCCGGCGTGACAGGCCGGTATTCTAACCAACTGAACTACCGCTCCGTTGTCGCTTAACCCTAACAAGTTAGTGTTAGTTAAGAACCGGTCTTACGACCTCGAATATATTCTTAACTTAGCGAAGACTTCTTCTTTCGAATCCGTCTCGTTGTTTGCGGGGCTGATAATACGGCTCCCCCCCTAGTTCGTCAACCTGTTTTTTCTTACAAACACGTTTTTTTGTCTGACCGACCACTTTTGCATCAAAGTGATTAAATTTCAACGCTAAGCAGATGAAAAAAGCGTCTAAACAATATTGACTGGCGAATTAGCCGATCATTTTTTCTTGCCATCCTCTTTTTTCTTATCTTCTTTTGGCTTTTTCGGCTCTTTAGGCTTTTTCGGCTTCTTTTTCCTGAAGACTAAAAACATAATTAACGCACCGACCGTCAATACAATTACATTGACCATAATAGCAATGATTATCAAGGTTGTTGTATCGTCCTCGGCTTGGCGCTCCTTGGCGCGTGCTTTACGCTTTAGTTTCTGTTCAAATGCCGTCTCTTGCTCACTATCAAATAGGGCCAACGCCTTTTTAGCTGCCTTGGTAGGCAAAGCAACAATTTTAACCTTTAGTTGTTTCAGAGAAAAAGCGAAGTCCCGGCCATCAACCGTACTGCCAAAAACATCAATATCAATTTTATAACGCCCAGGGGTTTCAATTTCGGGTAATTTAAATAAATGGTTCGCGACCACCCCATTGATACTGTAATGCTTAGTCGTATCATCTGGGTTTTTCACTTTAATCTGCAACAACATTTTATCGAGGTTCGCTACTTTGGCATTAGCGATAAACCTGAGGGTATATTGACCGTTGATCGCCGCCGTTAATAAGTCGACTGCAATAGGCTGAGTCCGTAGCAGTAACGCTTGTTTATATTCGCGTTCAAAGACTTTATTACCAACCCTAACTAATAACTCATAATGACCAATTGGCTTATCGAGATTAAGTCGGCCGGTAAACACCCCATCGCCAGAACGAGCATCTAAGCCCAAGCCATTATCAATAAAGTCGCCAATGATAAAAGTGCCAGCGCCAAAGTTACTATGTTGTGGATTGTCAGAACTGCGTAAATACACTTCATGGGTAATTAGATCATCAACCTGACCAATTTTTAATAACCTATTATTAAATTTTAATGACGAGGTTAATTTTATTTTTTCACCAAAAAATAATTCAGTGGGGATCGGATTAACAACAAGATGGAGCGAGGTCGCTAACCTTATTTCACTGCTCGGCAAGATATCACCAATAATTTGCCAAGGGCCAATCTGAGGTTGAGTAATTTCGATCATGTCCCCAGCATTGCCGTCCATCCATTTTACATTATCATGTTCGCGGTTGGCATAAAGTTTACTGCCGTCAGGCTGAACTAAGATAATAGGCGCAGACTCTGGCACCCGGTCGATAATAAACACAATTTTATCGATCGCCTGGTCAACTCGAAATCGATTAGATAACAACCGTAACTTCTGGGTCTGCTGCAATGATGTTTCTTCACTGGTATGCTGCACCGCCAAGGTTGGTGCAGCCAATACAGTACTTAGCACCATTAAGCATGCTAACCGCCCCAGTCGTTTACCTAGCCTTATTCTATTCACATTTTCTCCCTGAAAAAATTCAGTGTTAGTCTAAGTGCAACGATTTACTGATTAGGTAGCCACAAACAACTGCCACCAGCATCCTTAACAATATTGAGTCGTGATTGATGTGCTTCAAGTTCTGCAGCTGATGCTTTGATCACCGATAATACTAATGCAGGATCGATGCCGGAACTGCCATTGCCTGCTAAACCGTTATCTTGCGCCAGTGACAAGTTAAAGGCAGTTTGGCCACCTGTCATCGTTAAATATACTTCGGCGAGGATCTCAGCATCTAATAATGCGCCGTGTAATTCACGTGAAGAGTTATCGATAGCATAGCGCTTACATAACGCGTCGAGGCTATTACGCTGACCTGGATGGATCTGCTTAGCCATCACTAGCGTATCAAGGATCCCGCTCATGTCGGCCGTTTTAGGAATGCCACTGCCCAGCAAGCCAAACTCATAATCCATAAACGAAACATCAAAGGGTGCATTATGAATTATCAGTTCAGCGCCTTCGATAAACTCAATAAACTCTTGGGCTATATCACCAAATCGTGGTTTATCACGTAAAAACTCATCGCTAATGCCGTGAACTTTAAATGCCTCTTCATCGACTAAACGCCCCGGATTAAGATAGACATGATAATGACGCCCCGTTAACCGACGATTGACGACTTCAACACAGCCAATTTCAATGATTTTATGGTCAAGGTGAATCGCTCCACCAGCTTGGTTCATACCCGTTGTTTCGGTATCTAACACAACCTGACGATTATAAGTTTGTAACGCCATCGAAAGACTCTTTAAAATATGTAAATAATGATTAATTGTATAGTAACAAGTTGGCGTCGACGCGCAAACATAATAAGTAGCAGTTGCGACAACGTGGGCGAGTAAATATCGCTAAAACTATGGCAGGTTGATGTTAGGCATTATCATTTTGCATCGTGACAACGGGTGACAAGACTGATTTGGGTTTTAACTTCCAACGTGGTTTTACTGGAGTTAATGGTCGCACTAATTTTTTGGCCAAAATGAGATAAAAAGACCCTATCTGCGGGACATTATGCGCCATCAATTGCTGCAGATAATAAGTTCGGCTTGGTTTCATCATCAAACTTGAGTAAATCGCCTTTTGCTCAGCAATCACCTGATAGCCCAATACACCTAACCAGTCTTTAACCCGTGACTGGGTAAAGAACCGGCCATTATAAGGGTACTTATGACTGAGTGGCGGGCTAAATCGTGCCAGCCCTAGTGGGCTGAGCGGATTTAAACCGATGATAATGACATGGCCTCCGGCCACGGTTACCCGATTAACTTCTCGTAAAACTTGATGTGGATTATGGTGGTAGTTAAGCGACAAGCTTAACAAGCAGGCATCAACGCTCGATTCAGAAAAAGGTAATCGAGCAATGTCGGCCACAACATTGGTCCCAAATAATGGTGAAACACTCACTTGATGGCTAATGTTACAGGCCGATGTATCAATGGTATGGCTTAACGAGCCTAATTTAAGTAGATGATAACCAAAAATTCTCGGCCACCACGGGGTTAATTGCTCATTTACTTGGTCGAGTAGCCACTGCCCTTGCGCCAGCTCATGCCAGTTCGCTGGGGGTAATACTCGATGATTATTAAATGCAGGTCGATAAAACATAAGCTGATTTCGTTGTTTAATTGTTAATTATCATACTCCAGCCAAAAAAAAAATCACCTAATTCGGTGATTTTTATCTCTCAATGACTATTTTAATTAACTCATGGCCATCAACATTGACGCGGGATCCTCTAGGTATGACTTCCATAAATTACAGAACCGAGCAATTGTTGCTCCATCAATCACTCGATGATCGCCAGACCAACTCACTTGCATTATCTTGCGCGCTTCCACTTGGCCATTAGCATCAAAGCGCGGCAACGTTTGCAGTTTCCCTAACGCCACAATAGCCACTTCTGGCTTGTTAATAATTGGCGTAGCAATGGTACCGCCTAAAGCACCAATATTAGAGATTGTGATCGTGCCACCCCGTAAATCCGGTTGGGTTAAACGCCCTATTCGCGCAGCATCGGTTAGTCGAGTGACTTCATTGGCCACGTCAATAATAGACAAGTTTTGAACCTGTTTAATATTTGGGACTAATAAACCAATTTTACTATCTACCGCCATACCAATGTTATGGTTAGAAAAATAACGAATTTGATCTGCCGCATCATTTAATTGGCTATTGAGAATAGGGAATTGATTAATCGCTAATGACATCGCCTTAATGAAAAATGGCATCATCGTCAGCTTAACCCCTTGCGCCTGATATGATTCCTTAAGTTTAGCCCGCAAAGCAACCAACTCGGTCATGTCAATTTCTTCGCAATAAGTGAAATGCGGAATAGTCGATACTGACGCCACCATTTGACGCGCCATTGCTGCTTTAATGCCTTTTAATGGCTCCACTGTCGATACTTCGAAATCGGTTGCCATGCTTGCAGTGTTGTTATCTGACGCGGGCGCGGGTGCATCTATAATCACTGGCGCTACGTTTTCAACAACTTGATTGTCTGTTTGATTAAAGCTAATCACATCGTCTTTATATATTCGCCCGTTTTTACCCGAACCATTCACTTGGCTTAAATCAATATTCAACTCGCGGGCAACTCGGCGTACTGCGGGGCTAGCAATCGCTTTTTTGTTATTAGCAGTGCGATCAACTCTTGCACCTGTCTCAGGCTGACTGACAACGTCTGATCCGAGATTATCCTTAACGGTGACTAGTGTTTCTGTTGTTGTTGTTGCTACGGCTGCGACTTGGTAGCTAAACAACGGGGCGTGTACTTGAGCCACACTGCCCTTTTTACAAAATAGTTGGGTGATAACCCCAGCTTCCATGGCGGGAATTTGCACCAGCGCTTTGTCGGTCATCACATCAACGATGGGTTGATCTTCTACAATGCTATCACCAACGGCCACCAGCCAATCCACGACTTCACACTCAACAATGCCTTCACCGATATCGGGTAAAACAAAGTGTTTTATAAGCTCTGCTGCGACCTCGACCTTGTTATCAATGATCGATGGTGTAATAACCGCCGTTACTTGCTCGACCGGCACAGTGGGCTCTATGGCAAACAATGGCGCATGAACCTTTGCAATATCGCCTTTGTTGTAATAAAGGCGAGTCACTACCCCGTCGTGCATTGATGGAATTTGTACTAATGCTTTATCAGTCATGACATCAGCCACTGGCTGATCTTCTTTTACTGTCTCGCCTTCTGCAACTAGCCACTCGACTAGTTCACATTCAATAATACCTTCGCCAATATCGGGCAATAAAAAATCTTGTGCCATTGTGCCTGTTCCTTAACACTATTTGAGCGACATACGTGGCTCTTAAACTGTATTAAGTGGAGCTATTGTCTGCTCCACAAAAATGCTATTACCGTGATTTAGAAATTTACAGTACGTTTGATCGCTTCATAAATTTTTAATTGATCAGCACAGTATTCTTTTTCTTGAACTAATGGATAAGGGGTATCTAATCCACAGACACGGCTAATTGGCGATTCAAGGTGTAAGAAACATTCCTGCTGAATCGTCGCAGCTATTTCACCCGCAAAGCCACCGGTTAACGGCGCTTCATGGCTTATCAATAACCGGCCAGTTTTTGTCACTGATTTTACGACGGTTTCAACATCCCAAGGTAGTAGGGTTCGAAGATCGATCAATTCACAAGAGATGCCATCATTGGTCGCTAATGTCATCGCTTGCTCGATAACTTCCATTTGAGCGCCCCAGCCAAGCAACGTAATATCACTACCCTCGCTGACTACTTCCGCCTCGCCAAGTGGTATTTCATAGGCTTGTTCTGGTACTTCACCAACCGAAGCGCGGTAAAGTCGTTTCGGCTCAAAAAAGATCACTGGGTTATCATCGTTTATCGCCGCCAGTAACAAACCTTTGGCTTGATAAGGATTACGAGGCACCACAATTTTTAGCCCTGGCGTGCCAGTGAAATAAGCTTCAGGTGATTGTGAATGATATAAACCACCAGCAATACCACCGCCATAAGGAGTACGAATAACTAATGATCCAACATTAAATTCATTACCACTGCGGTAGCGAAACTTAGCCGTTTCATTAACGATTTGGTCAAAGGCCGGGAAAATATAATCCGCGAATTGGATTTCTGCAATAGGTACAGCCCCTTGAGCAGCCAAGCCATTTGCAAAGCCTATAATACCCTGCTCTGTTAGCGGTGTATTAAAACAGCGGTCTTTGCCGTACTTGTCTTGTAAGCCACTGGTTGAGCGAAAGACCCCACCAAAATGACCAACATCTTCACCAAAACATAATACCCGTTCGTTAGCCGCCATCGCAATGTCAAGCGCATCATTAATTGCGCGTAGTAAATTCATTTGTGCCATTAATGCTGCTCTCCCGAGGTGGTAGGGTAAGATTGCGGATACTTTGCAAGGTGTGAACGTAATTGTGTTAACTGTTGCTGCAAGTGCTTTGGAATATCACTGTAAACATCGCTGACCAATTCGACTAACATTGGCGTTGGTTCTTTTTCTGACACTTTTAATTGCGCTAAAATTTGGGCGCGGTATTTCTCGTATAATGCTTCCTCTTGCGCTTGATCCCACCAGCCTTGCAGCTCAAGCCAAGTTTTAAACCGTAATACGCCATCAATCTCTTCCCACAGCGCTTCTTCTTCTTTAGAGCGGTAACCGCTTGGATCATCCGAGGTAGAATGAGCACCTAAACGATAACTCATCGCTTCAATTAAAACCGGTTTATGATGTTCAAGCGCATACTTACGCGCTTGCTGAGTCGCTAACAACACCGCTAAACAATCGTTACCATCGACCCGAATTGTATTAATGCCGTAACTAACCCCGCGTGGTGCAATGCCGTCACCAGCATACTGATCTTCGGTTGAGGTTGAAATCGCATAGCCGTTATTACGGCAATAAAAGATAGTCGGTGATTTTAATACCGCTGCCATGTTTAATCCGGCATGAAAATCACCTTCAGATGCAGCGCCCTCGCCAAAATAACACATAGTTAAGGCGTTGATACCTTGCAACTTTTGACCATAGGCATAACCCGTCGCCTGAGGGATTTGAGTGGCCAACGGTGACGAAATAGTCATGTAGTTGAGTTCTTTTGAACCATAATGAATCGGCATTTGCCGACCTTTACCCAAATCTTTGGCATTTGCAAACATCTGATTCATAAAGTTTTCAATGCTAAAGCCACGAAATGCTAACGCGCCCTGCTCACGATACTGAGCCATAATCATGTCATGATCTGACAGCCCTGCCGCGCTACCAATGATCGAGGCTTCCTCGCCTTTACAGGTCATGTAAAAACTAATACGCCCTTGTCGCTGCGATGCCACCATGCGTTCATCGAGTACTCGCGTAAACACCATGGTATCGTATATCTTTAATGCCAGTGCCTTATCAATCTCAGGCATTGCGGCTCTAGCATACAAGGTGCCGTCTTGTTGCAAAACTTTTAAGACCGGAATAACCAGCGCATCAGCATCCACAAAATATGGCTGATGAACGATGTTATCCGACTGTTGTTCAGGTCGATTCATGATGATCCTTTTATGTCTCGTCGCGCCGGTTACTCGATTTGTTAAGCCGAGTAACTTATGTCATCGTACTGCACATTTACAGCGCTGGTGCGATACCGACAGCGGCATGAGTTATTTATTATTAATCATGATTAAGTGGTGTTTTAACTAACATAACACGACTTAGAGTTCAGATACTTTACCTTTACGTAAAGATAGAGACAATATTTAGCAGGAGTTTGAGCAGAGATTTGTAACGAGAGATAGGACAGATCTGTAATTAAATATTTACAGACCTGTTAAATTGACGATCACATCAAGGGTAATACTGTTATACCAATTGTTTTACAAGCTGGTTGGTACAACCATCAACACAGCGCGGTTACCATTAGCAACATTGGCATTAGGAAAGACAATCGCCTCGCCTTTGTGCTCAACCTTGTACTCAAGCTCACCTTGCGTTGCTAATTTAAAACCGATCGGGAAACTGGTGAAATTAACAACATCATCAGCAAAGTGGAACTCGAAATCATCATGATGCTTATCAATAGCGCGACAAACCTTAAATAGATTAAAATCTTGCTCGCAGTAATCAATCAATTGCATGTCTTGACCTGATAACATCGCTTTTAATGTTTGTTTAACTTCGATAAATCGGGTCATATCGTTTTCACCAAATGGACGAACCTTACCTAATTCAACCGTAAAGGCATGCGCCGCAAAGTTAATCGACGAAAAATAACTGAATGTTGTCGTTGGCGCATTTGACAGTAAAATAGTGCTGACACCGCAGGCTGCTAAAATCTGTAACTGGCGGGTATTGTGTTTTTCACCATGCAAAAATGGATACACCGCAAATTTTTCATTTTTAGAGCCACGAATTGCGGTATGCAAGTCGTAATGAATGCGCTCATTAGACTCAGGTTGACCTTGATAAAAACGAGCAACGTATTGCTCTAATTTTTTGGCGCGAATACGTTCGTGATTGGTTAAGCCAGATGGCATTGAATGAGCGCCATTAAACAAACGATTCATATTTTCTTGGACAAAGCGCAGGCCAATATTCATGGATGCTGGATTACCAAAGATAAACAGCACTCTAGTCGCTAGCTCAAGGGTGCCATCGAGGATCTGATTAATAAAGTCATTACAAATTTCAATCGGCGCTGTTTCATTACCATGAATACCACTTGATAAAATAACATCACAAGTGGTCACTTGTGCAGGTGTAAATGCGATAACACCAGTATCCCAAACTTCAACCTGGGTACCATTGTCTAATGAAAAGTTAAAAGCCTGTTCAATACTCCACTCGTGGTGGCGACTAAATGAAAGAAAATCCTGACCGTCAAAATGATTAGTCACGCAAACTCCGAAAATTAGTTAAATTAGAATACCGCGTGATTGTAACCCGAATAAGCAATAATATATATGTCGTGTCAACCGATAATCAAACGCTTAAGATAAGAACAGCTCTATAAAATCAGGGTAGAATTACCCCATGGATGAGTGTTTATAAAAATACTAACCACCACAAACGAACAGAATAATACCGTCATTTGTGGCACAATAATTTAGTTATAACCGCGAATGTAAGATGTCGTGACAACATCAATATCAGCAGTCGCTTTTTTATTGCCAACTGATTGGCTCGAGTTAGCTGACGACTTTTTAGTTCTCGGCATCGTTTTTTCAAATTCCAGAACCTGATCAGCCAAATGATTAGTTTGGTCGTTTTTTAAGATCTGTTTTACTTTTTCCATTCCTATTCCCCTTGGCTTAATACCAATCCCATTAATTAACTGATCACCTGAGCTTGATAAAATCAATTAATCGGGCGTTGCTCTCATTCCCAATAGCTAGCTATTGCTCAATCGAGCGCCTTGTCTAAATTAATTCTCTCTACGCACAACCAGATCATAAATTTAATGTAATTGGTATAACGAATGATCCTAGCATTAGCTCGTATTAATTCGTCTCGTATCGATAATCATCATTAAAACACACCAGTACTGAATCACAACTGAACTAATTCCATTTTCATATTGTTTATTCATCTATATCACAATAATTGTAGTTAAAAATGTCGCCGCTGCCTGACTTATATTAGAAATATTTTTGCTGATAACTTGCGCCATTTTAGATGACTCATTGCCACATTAAATCGCGCGCGATACAATCAAGGAAGACTTAATTTACGGAGCCAAGCATGCAACCTTTTTATCAATTATCAGCCACCAGCCTGCAACAAAAAAATATTGATATGAATCAATATCAAGGCAAAGTAGTACTCATTGTTAATACCGCAAGTAAGTGCGGGTTAACACCTCAATATGAAGGACTACAAGCCTTGCATAAAAAATATCAAGCACAAGGATTAATCATTTTAGGCTTTCCTTGTAATCAATTTAAAGAGCAGGAGCCTGGAGACAGCAGCCAAATATCACAAGGATGTTTGCTAAATTACGGTGTTGAGTTTCAGATGTTTGATAAAATCGATGTCAATGGCGCCGATGCTCATCCTGTTTATCAATTTTTAACCTGCGCGCTACCGGGAATATTTGGCCGTAGTATAAAATGGAATTTCACAAAATTTTTAATCGGCCGTGATGGTCAGCCAATTAAACGTTTTGCTCCTATTAGCAAACCCGCCGCGCTCGAGTCACATATCCTAAAAGCCTTGGGATAAAGATCAATGTCGGCTTCCAATGATCACTACCAACAATTAGATCAGCAGCTGTGTTTTCCGCTTTACGCTGCCTCGCGTTTAGTGACGCGTTTATATCAGCCTTTACTGGAACAGCATGGTTTAACCTACCCACAATATATTGTGCTAATGATTTTATGGCAAAATGATGGCATTAGTGTCAAAGCTATTGGTCAGCAAGCATTACTAAATAGTAATACCTTAACGCCACTGCTAAAAAGAATGGAACAAGCTAATATCGTTAGCCGTATTCGAAATCAGGCTGACGAACGATTAGTCAATATTCATTTAACTCACAACGGCTGGGCTTTAAAACAACAACTGGCTTGTATTCCAGAGCAGCTGTTTAAAAAGTCAAAGTTAGATCTCGATCAGGCTCAGCAATTAAAAGGGTTATTAAGCCAACTGCTGCAGTCAATAGATTGATTAGTGATGATATTCGAATTTTTATTTGAAGTTAAAAAATGATGAATAATACCATTTTCATTAAAGATGTGGTCTTGTTGTGCACCGGGGGAAATTAGCAAGAACAAGGCGCGAGCAGGACGCGGTAGCCTTATTGTTGATTTAAACTAGCAAAAGTGATCAATTATTAAATTGTAATTGGTATAAAACCTAGTGACAAACAGTATTTGTCACTAGGTTTACAACGCGATTTTGACTACTACTGCGAGTTAGTCCATGAATCACGCAGCCCAACTGTACGGTTAAAGACTAAATGTTCAGCACTGCTGTCTTGGCTATCAGCACAGAAATACCCTTCACGTTCAAATTGGTATGCCATTTCGGCTTGAGCAGTAACTAATGAAGGCTCAACGATCGCATCTGGGAACACAACCAATGACTGCGGGTTTAACACCGATTCAAAATCTTCAGCGGCAGCAGGATTTACCACATTGAACAAACGATCATAAACTCGTACTTGCGCTC
Source organism: Gammaproteobacteria bacterium (assembly GCA_013214945.1). Taxonomy (NCBI): domain Bacteria; kingdom Pseudomonadati; phylum Pseudomonadota; class Gammaproteobacteria; species Gammaproteobacteria bacterium. Next base: position 231,634 of record JABSRT010000003.1, on the reverse strand, counting down.
GAATACCTTCTGAAGCACTCACCCAATGAATAACACCTTTAACACTGCGACCATCACTCGGTTTTTTACCTAAGGTTTCAGGATCGTAGCTACAATAAATAGTGGTAATTTCGCCAGCTTCATTTTTATCACAGCGTAATGCTTTAATCACATAACCATTACGTAACCGAACTTCTTTATCAATGACTAAGCGCTTATACTTTTTATTGGCTTCTTCTCTAAAATCACTGCGGTCAATGTAAACTTCACGCGTGAACGGCACAATCCGCGAACCCATTGCCTCATCTTTTGGATGATTAGGCGCATTAAGCTGCTCAACTTGATCTGCTGGGTAGTTTTCGATAATCAGTTTAATCGGATCTAATACCGCCATCGCACGTGGTGCGCGACTGTCTAAGTCTTCACGAATACAGCTTTCTAACGCGCCCATTTCAATGGTGTTTTCTTGTTTGGTCACGCCAATTCTTTTACAAAATTCAACGATCGATTGCGACGTATAACCACGACGACGTAAACCAGCAATCGTTGGCATGCGCGGATCGTTCCAGCCATCCACTAAATTGTTCTCTACCATTGTCGCCAACTTGCGCTTAGACATTACGGTATATTCTAGATTTAGTCGCGAAAACTCAATTTGTTGCGGGTGACATTCAAGTGAAATATTGTCCAAGACCCAGTCATAAAGAGGACGATGATCTTCAAATTCTAAGGTACACAATGAATGAGTGATATTTTCCAACGCATCAGAAATACAATGGGTAAAATCATACATCGGGTAAATACACCACTTATCACCTGTCTGATGGTGCTCAACAAAGCGGATCCGATAAAGGATTGGATCGCGCATTTTGATATTAGGTGATGCCATGTCAATTTTTGCGCGTAGGCTATATTGACCTTCAGCAAATTCGCCGTTACGCATCCGACTAAACAAGTCTAAATTTTCTTCAACACTGCGTTCACGCGCGGGGCTAGGCTTGCCAGGTTTGGTCAAGGTGCCACGATACTCTCGCATTTCTTCGGCATTAAGATCACAAACAAAAGCTTTACCATTATTAATTAACTCAACAGCAAAGCCGTAAAGTGCTTCGAAGTTATCCGAGCTATAACGAATGTCACCCTGCCACTTAAAACCAAGCCATGAAACGTCTTCTTTAATCGAGTTTACGAAATCGATATCTTCTTTTAACGGGTTGGTATCATCAAAGCGCAAATTTGTTTGCCCTTGATAGTCATGACCAATCCCAAAGTTGAGACAAATAGACTTGGCGTGACCAATATGCAGATAGCCATTAGGCTCTGGCGGGAAACGTGTCACTACACTGGTATGCTTGCCACTGGCTAAGTCTTTATCAATAATATTTCGAATAAAATTGGTTACTTTTACGGCTTCTTGGCTCATTAGACCCTCAAAATAAAACACTGAACATAAATTATGAGTCATGATCTCTTATTTACGTACAATTGACAATACTCCAATGACCTAGATGCTCGATAAATCAATAAATTTTTCGGTTGCGTGAAGAGCATAATAGCCACTAAATAGCGGCCATAAAAAAACCCATCATAAGGATGGGCTTTTCTTAAACGATAGTCGTTAGCTAAACTTAGTTAAAGCTAATTTTTACCATCACGCGACGATCGCGAGAGTTGTTCGCCACATCATCGTTAATCAAACTTTCTTCACCGTGAGAAACTACTTTAACATCACTGTTATTAAGGTTCCAGTTCGCTTTAATGTGCTGTACTACTACTGCAGCGCGGCGCTCAGATAAAGCTTGGTTATAATCGACATTACCAACGGCTGACGCAAAACCACTAACATTAATTGATTCAACCCGATCGCTGTCCAACTCACGTTGGGCGTTGGCTAAAATGTCTAACGCCTCAGTCGTTAATGCGCTGCTGTCATTATCAAAATAAACATTAACTTGTAATGGCTTTAATACAACAACAGGTACAGGTGCTGGCACAGGAGCCGGCTTAGGTGCTGGAGCAGCTGCAATAATTACCGGTGCAACAACAGCAACTGGAGCAGGAATAGCACCAAAGGTATAACGTAAACCCGCTGAAACAACATCAGTTACAGTGTCAAAGTCATAACGTTCCCATTCAAGCATTAATGAGGTATTTGTTGAAACATCAAATGACATGCCAACGCCGTAAAACGCGCCATTGTCAGAGTTATCGTCAGTAGCATGCTGCCCAGTATACTCACCAGTACCATCAATCAAGCGGTTTTTACGGCCACTAAAATGTGCCAGACCAAATTTTGCATGAGCATTTACACTGTTAGACAGTGGGATATTATAGATTGCTGAGGCACCATAAGCTCTGCCGCCAATCGATTCAAGAGCTGAACGACTGTCATAGTCTTCAACCACACCTAAATCGGTGTAATTAAGCGCTAACGCGATTTGATTACTAAAACGATAACCGGTGCTAGCTTTCCAAGCACGACGTTTGTACGACAACTCATTGGTGTCGAAGATGCCCTCTCGACCGTAGCTTTTAGCTTGACCAGCATCGGCTTGAATGTACCAGCCTTTTTCAACGTCGGTTTGTTGAGCCATTACTGACGTTGATGCTAACAGGATGCCTACGGCAATTGGGGTTAAAATAGTGCGTGTAGTTTTTAATGTCTTCATAACATTGTCCTTGTAAATAAAAATAAACTCTGAGATAACTATATTGATTTTTTTAGCTATCTCTTTCTATATGTTGTTAAAACTAGCTGTAGTTAGTATTTATAGTGATGCATTAAAGCAACTTCGCCCTGAATTGAAGCTTAACGACTCAGAACTAACATTTCAACGCTGACATTTTAAGCACAAAGCAGTTTTAAGTATCGTAATTCACTAAATATAACGATCAACACTAGAGTTATTCACTAAGATCCATTTAGTTTAGATGGTAATTTAGTATTGTCTGCTCATCATTGTACTTATCGTTAAAACAATTACACTGAAACATACTGTTACAGCTTAAAACATACCCTGAAAATAAATAAAGGTAAACATGGATCAATTTATCTATCTATTTGGCAAAGCACTGTGGTTTATCTTAGCACCGAGCCACTTTTTGCTCTTAATACTGCTGTTTTCGCTGGTTATTTTAAAGCCTAAGCCCCAATTAAGCCACAAGCTTAGTGTTAGTGTGACTCTGCTGCTGCTAATTTTTACATTTAGCCCGGTTGAGCATCTCATTTTAGGCACGTTGGAACAGCATATTTCGCCGCCAACCTCGTTACGAGGCGTCGATTCTATTATCGTATTAGGCGGCGGCCAGCAAAGAAAACAAAGTCATCTATTCCCTTACAGCGGATTTGGCCAACACAATGGCCGCATCATTGCCGCAGTAGATTTAGCAAAAAAACTAAAAGTGCCATTAATTTTTGTCGGTGGACAGTTGCGTCAAAATAACAAGAGTTATCGTGAATCTCACACGCTTGAGATGTTGTTATCGCTAGCTGATTCCCCCCCGGCAATGGTCTTTATCAACGACGACTCTAAAGATACCTATGATAATGCCCGCCAAGCCAAGACCATTTTATTAAAGCAACAACTCAGTCATAGCTTGCTAATTACCTCCGCGGCTCATATGCCACGTGCTGTTGGTGTATTTAAACAACAAGCTATCACCATCACGCCTTTTCCGGTCGAATATAAAGTAGGTAAATCACCGCAATGGTTTACTCAACCAAGTTTAGTTAAAAAGCTCTATTTAATTGAGTATGGTATGCATGAATGGTTAGGCTTGTTCAAGTATTATCTATTGGGCATGACCCAAGCTTTCTTACCTGATAAATAGCGCAATAAAACGCGTTTCAGCGCCAGCTATTGATACCGTTTATCAGTAACTCATGGTATAAATAGCACACTGTATACATCTTTTTGTTATTCAACCTATCATTTGGGAAATTTTCATGTTTGAAGCGGTAAAAATGGCACCAGCAGATCCAATTCTTGGTTTAACCGAAACCTTTAAGAATGATGCTCGCGCACATAAAATCAATCTTGGTGTCGGCATTTACAAAACAGACGCTGGCCAAACTCCGGTATTAAACTGTGTAAAAAAAGCGGAAGCTATTTTACTCGAAAATGAGAAAACCAAGTCTTATTTAAGCATTGAAGGCAACGCGGCTTACGCTAAATGTGTTCAAGCACTATTATTTGGCGCTGACAACTCAATTATCTCCGAGCAACGAGCAATTACTGCGCAAGCACCTGGTGGCACCGGCGCTTTACGCATTGCTGCTGATTTCCTTGTCGGACAACTTGGCATTAAGCGCATTTGGGTTAGTAACCCAACGTGGGCTAACCATGGCAATGTTTTTAAAACAGCTGGCTTAGAAGTCGTGGAATACGATTACTACAATGCACAAACCAAGTCTATAGACTTCGATGGCATGTTAAAGTCATTATCACAAGCGACCAGTGAAGATGCCGTATTGCTACATGGTTGTTGTCACAACCCTACCGGTATCGATCCAACACCGGAGCAGTGGCAACAAATTGCAGATCTTGGCAGCAAGCAACAGTTTTTAGCGTTATTTGATTTTGCATATCAGGGTTTTGGCGCTGGTATCGAAGAAGATGCTCATGGTTTACGCGTATATGCAGCACAAAACACAGAATTACTGGTTGCTAGCTCGTTCTCTAAAAACTTCGGTCTTTATAATGAGCGCGTTGGTGCACTAACTTTAGTTGCGCAAGACAATGCGACAGCGACGTCTGCCTTTAGCCAAATAAAGTCAATTATTCGTGCTAACTACTCTAACCCACCATCACATGGTGCGGCTGTCGTTACTACCATTTTAAATGATTCACAATTAACGCAAGAGTGGCACGATGAAGTTACGCAAATGCGTCAACGTATTCACCAGATGCGCCTGCTGTTTGTTGAAACGTTAAAAACTTATGGAGCTACTGGCGATTTCTCTTTTATTAGCGCTCAAAATGGCATGTTTTCATTCTCTGGCTTAAACAAAGCACAAGTTGAGACCCTAAAAACAACCCATGCTGTTTATATTGTTGGTTCTGGCCGTATCAGTGTTGCTGGCATGACAACCCACAACATGGACGCGTTATGTAAAGCAATAGCTGCCGTTTTATAACGACTTAATAACTGGCTTGGTGCTATCAATGACCAAGCCAGTTTGTTTAATTCCAATTGCTCACTAAAATCTATTTCTTCTCAAAAATAGACAAATTCAATTCCACACACGCACCCAGCCAATAAGCATATTTGGTGTGATCTATAAAATCATCACCAGTGACTCCATGAACAAAAATACTTAAGCCATTGCGATGCTGATCTAGCCATTTTATAAAACTATCAAAGTCATTATTGGTAAAGCTAATTTGACAACTCCACATTAAATGTGGCCCAACCAACTTTTGATGTACCCGGCCAATCTTTAGGTTAAACAGCGCGCCAGCACGCTCACTCAAGTCTATCGCTTGGGTCAAACTCGCTTGGTCAAAATAAAGATGGGCATGATAATTAAGATGGTTATTAATTGGATAGTTGGCTGCTGTCATAAGTTTAGCTCCTAGAATTCATTAAAACTATAATGCTAATTGGCAGAAAGTCCCCTGCACCAATGCGTTTAAATCGGTTGGGTTTAATTCGATATCAAGACCTCGGCGCCCGGCGCTGACATAAATAGTGGCATAGTCTTGCGCAGAACTATCGATAAATGTTTTCAAGCGCTTTTTCTGTCCTAGCGGGCTAACACCACCGAGCACATAACCCGTGGCGCGTTCAACGTCGGCAGGCGCTGCCATTACTGCTTTTTTTGCCCCTGCCGCTTTGGCTAAACTTTTCATATTCAGTTTCATCACAACAGGCACTATCGCAACCGCCAGCTGTTTTTCATCAAGACTAACCACTAAGGTTTTAAAAATCTGCTGGTGTGCGATATTGAGTTTTTGAGCCGCTTCCAAACCATATGACTGACTTGCACTATCGTGCGAATATTCATGAACGATGTAACTTATTTTTTGTTTTTTTGCGACTAAAATTGCTGGTGTCATTGTTTTTTCGCCAATTTTTTAAGTACTTTTTCGTGCCACTCTGGTGCTAACGCTTTAATGTCAGCGGCTATTGTTAATACCGCTATTGCATCGGCATAACTACGATCGTAGTAAGCCCGAAACAGCGCCTGGACCGAAACCGTTTTACTGACTGTTTTGTTTACTATCACAAGATCTTCTGGCGAGATATAGCCTTGTTTTATCACGCGAAAATATATGCCAGTTGCATAGCTTTTAGTAAACAAATTGGGAATTTTCTTATTGTCTAACGCAATGCCTAATTTAAAACAAGGAACCCGAGGCTGACTGACTTCTAATACCGTATCGCCGATAACTAACTGGTCACCAATGCAAAGTTGCGCTTCAGACAATGAACTTATCGTTAAATTTTCACCAAAAACACCATAGCTTAATTCCGGCCGGTCCAAAGTTTCTCGCCAATAGCTGTAATGGTCTGATGAAAAACCATAAACCGCTTTATGCGTGCCACCATGGTGAATAAGATCAGCTTGGCCATCTCCAGCCATATTGACCTTATCAACATATACCCGGTGCTTAACTGCCTGTTTAAAAATCCCGGTCGATACCTGCTTTCCCAGATACTCGACTAGGGTCGGCTGAGCAATATTTATTGAAACGACTTTCATGAAAAATCCATTGGCTAAGTGAATAAAATGCTAATTTATAAAAGGAACTTTACCATAAATATCACTCATTTGAATATGCATTGAACGCGCTTAAGTGGCTAAAAATAGCCCTAACCTGTCGTCGTATTTACTCTAAACATGGATATAAATACTCTTGAGTTCCGGATCTGGCTAGAATATTTCAGCTTAAGCGTTATATTATGGTTAGAGCAATCGCCATAATAACGAGCCCTGATGTTAACTAAAACCAGCCTAACCGACAGTATCTGCCATAAAGCAAGATTGGCACGCGATCCTCGTTTTGACGGTCGCTTTTTTACCGCGGTAACAACCACCAAAATTTACTGCCGTTGTATTTGTCCGGCCACGCCACCGCATGAAAAAAATGTTCAATATTTTTTCACGGCCAGTGCCGCCGCTAATGCCGGTTATCGGCCATGTTTACGTTGCAGGCCAGAAAGCGCGCCGGGTTCTTGGGCCTGGCTCGGGGTAGAAACTACCCTCAGCAGAGCGTTGAGTTTGATCGACAACGGCGCGTTACAACAAGGCTCATTGCCAGATTTGGCCACGCGCTTAGGCATTAGCGATCGCTACTTACGTCAACTATTTAACAGCCACCTCGGCATTTCACCCAAAGCTTACGCCCTTTATCAGCAATGTTTGTTTGCCAAACAGTTATTACACCAAACGAACTTACCCATTAGTGAGATTGCATTGGCCAGTGGTTTCGCTAGCATTCGCCGGTTCAACGATTACTTTGTCTCACAGCTGCACTTAACCCCGTCACAAGTGAGAAAAAGCAACCCTGCTACGCCCACAAATACCCTGATGCTCAAACTATATTATCGGCCACCCTATAACTGGGACGCAATGCATAAGTTTTTAAGTGCCCGTGCAATTGAGCAACTAGAGTGTTGTGATGATCACGGCTACGGACGAACATTTAATTGGGCGGGTACAGTCGGATCTTTTCATGCATGCCACGTTGCTGATAAGCACCGATTCGACGTCACTCTTGACTTAAATAATATCAATAACCTTAAAGCCATTGTGACGAACATTCGCCGAGTTTTAGATTTGAACTTAGACGCCCAAGCCGTTGAACAAGACTTAAATAGAAGTATCGGCCCCTACTTTCCACTAACAACAGGCTTACGACTACCCGGAATTTGGACCATGTTTGAAGCAGGGATCCGCGCCATTTTAGGCCAACACATATCAGTAACCGCTGCGCGAAATTTAGTGATTCAATTAGTCAGCCAATTAGGTCAAGAAATTAAGCTTGGCAATGGTCATTCATCAGAGAGTAAGCGATTATTTCCGACTCCCGAGGCAATTGCTAATAGTGAACTAGAATTCTTTAAAATGCCGCAATCGCGCAAACAAGCCTTGCGCAACTTAGCCCAACATTATCTCACGCATCAACAGCCTGACAATCCACAACCGTGGTTAGACCTAAAAGGCATTGGGCCTTGGACGGTTGATTATGCCAAAATGCGCGGTTTAAGCGATCCTGATATATTCTTGGCTGGTGATTTAGGCATAAAAAAAGCGCTACAAAAAGCTAACGATCAAACCACCAACTCTTTTGCCTCAGAGCTAGCTAGCCCGTGGCGCAGTTATTTAACGTTTCAATTATGGAGCCAATAATGCACTTTATTGATTACCTCGACAGCCCATTAGGGACTCTTGAAATTCAAGCATCTGAACTTGGCATCACTCAAGTGATTTTTTGCGGCTCACAACACCAAGCAATGAATGCCAACGCCCTCACTGCTCGTTGTAAAACTCAGCTGCAGCAATATTTTAATCACCAGCGGCAAGATTTCCAATTGCCACTCGACTTACAAGGGAGTTTATTTCAACAATCCATTTGGGCCTGTTTGACCCAAATACCCTTTGGTACCAGCAGATCATACCTTGATATTGCTAAGATGATCGGTAATCCAAATGCGGTGCGAGCTGTCGGTGGCGCTAATGGCAGAAACCCAATTAGTATTATTGTGCCCTGTCATCGAGTTATCTCAAGTAGCGGTAAATTAACGGGCTATGCCGGTGGTATCGAGCGTAAGTTATGGTTACTAAAACACGAAGGCATTGCAGTAAAGCAAACTGCTGACATATCACAACTTAACAATACCATTAGCTCTCGCCAACAAAAAACCGAGTTTTTAAGCTGACAAAAAAAATGGCCGTGCTAATTCAATTGTAATAAGTCCCACATATTGCCGTAAAGATCTTCAAAAACGGCCACCGTGCCATAATCCTGTTCTTTCGGTGGTCTAACAAACACAATATTCTCTGCCACCATTCGATGATAATCACGCCAGAAGTCATCTGTATTTAAAAACAAAAAGACCCGACCTCCGGTTTGATTACCGACAAAGTCCTGCTGCTGAGGTTTTGACGCTTTAGCCAGCAACAAACTTACGCCATTTGATCCCGGTGGTGCGACAACCACCCAGCGTTTGTCTTGCTCAGGTTGGTAGGTATCTTCTACTAAGGTGAATTTTAATTTATTAACATAAAAATCAATTGCTTCATCATAATCTTTCACTACTATTGCCACATGTACAATCGATTGTTTCATCACTAATTCCAATTTTTGGCGAATACAAATGGTCTAACATACAAGACCCAAACAGGTATTATACCGTGCAGCAATGAAATGCCCGAGTAATGTTCGGCTTAATCGCGCCCTTGATTAAACTGTGGCAGATCGTCACTAATTTCAAACCAATTAGCTTTAGAACCCACAAAAATATGGCTATCAGGATGCTGGCTAATGTCACTGTCGAGCGTGCCTAAAGTAAATTCGACCGTAGTTCCTTGGTCATTCTTTGATTTGAAAATTAAGCTAGCACCGCATTGGCCACAAAATTTACGGACAGTGCCATTAGCGGCAATAAAAACTTTAAGGGCTGATTCACCGGTTAACCAACGAAAGTCCTCTATTGCGACTTCACCAAAGGTGGCAAAAGCAGCACCATGAAACTTACGACACATTGAGCAGTGGCAATGCCCCATTTTCGGATTAAGATTTGTCACTTGGTATTTTATGGTGCCACATAAACAAGAACCGGTAAGTTTTTCCATTATCACTCCATTTTTATCGATAGAGCTTAGCTCAAGATAGTTATTGCCTAAGATAACAGCTGTAATTTAAACTTCCATCTGTAATGGTGATAAAATTCTCACATAAATATGGACGTTATTTGAACCGTCGGTAAAGTTTTTATCCTTAAAATCAACATAACCTAATGACTTTATTAATTTTCCCATTTTGATATAGCCATAATTTCGAGAATCAAAAGAAGGATTGTTTTTAATCATATAACCACCAACACTCGCCCAACCATCATCTTTCGATACCGCCGAAATAGCGCTGATGACCATAGATTTTAAGTCTTCGTTAGTAGACTCATCTTGCTCAGGATTGTGCCGTAAAATTTCAGTAAAAATAAATTTATCGCAGCCTGAAATAAAAGATTGCGGGGTTTTCTTTTCACCAAAACCATACACCAGCAATCCTGCCTCCCTAATTCTGGTGGCTAAGCGGGTAAAGTCGCTATCAGAAGAAATTAAGCAAAAACCATCGAGTCGGCCTTCATGTAATAAATCCATCGCATCGATGATTAAGGACGAATCACTTGAATTTTTGCCCACGGTATAACGAAATTGCTGAATCGGTTGAATCGCATGTTTATGCAGATATTCTTTCCAGCTTTTAAGGTTGGGCGTGGTCCAGTCACCATATGCTCGCTTTACGCTAGCGACCCCATACTTAGCAATTTCAGCAAGCAATTCTGAACACACCGACGCTTGGGCATTGTCGGCGTCAATTAATACCGCTAATTTTAAATTGTCATTATCAGGCACGTAGTATCCTTAAGTTAAGCCACAACAAAAAGTTATGTCGCAACAAAATTTCAAAATGAATTGATCTGATGGTAACTATCGCTCGATAATTTCTAGCAATACTGAAAAACTATAGTCTAAAAAATGTAAAAAGCGCTAGGATCAAGCAGATATTACAAGCCCTTAAAATAAGCTCGTTGGCTGCACATATGATTTCCCCTAGCCAACTTGACGAGAAGCATCACTCGTTCTAGAGTTTTTATATATACTATAAAACCCATCGACTCTCCTGCTTTCGTCATAAGACAAATGCATTAGGCAACTGATTTTAGATACGTTTAGTGCGGAATTTTTGTTTTGATGTATTTATCAATAATGGCGTTAAGTGTGCCATCTTGTTTGACTTGATTGATGATTTTGTTAATGCGCGGCACCAGATGAACACAAGGCGATTGACGTGACAGCGCAAAATACACTAATTCTGTCGATACCGGATGGGCTAATGCCACAATGTCATTCTCGAGCCCATGATTTTTAATGTAAGTCATCCCATCGAGATAATCTTTAAGGTAATAATCCGTTCGCCCTAACAGCAGCATACCAATTCCTTGCTTTTCAGTTTCGATTCCAATCAGCTTTAATTGATGATCCTGAGCAAAACTATCGAATTTCTCACCAAAGCTACCACCAGCTGGAACCCCGCCGGTACGTCCAATTAAATCTTCAAACCTATCAAAAGAAAATTCAGTGCCCTTGCGCACAAATACTCTTATTTCGTTAACAAAATATGGCACAGTATATCGATAGACTTCGGCCCGGTTTTTATTCCAATACAGCGCAGAATTTATATCCAAATCACCCACAGTTAAATTGTGCAGCATGCGCTTCCAAGGGAAGTCGAGATTAATGGTAACGGGGATGCCCAACTTTTTTCCAATCATTCTGACGACATCATTTGCTATGCCGTCTGCTTCAAGGGTTTGGCTATTGATATAGGACACAGGCCGCCAACTCTTAGCCCCGCCAACCTTAAGTATTTCGCATTGTTGCGCTAAAACTCCTTTCATCCACAACAATGAAATAATACAAAGTAGCATTCTTTTTTTCATTATGCCTCCCAACATATCAAGGCAGCCAGTGCTGCTACTATTTGAACGTTTTCACCGAAGAACTTTACACATATAGCAAGTGTTCTCTAATGGCATTGGCAATATGTACAAATCGGAATTGAGTCGATGTACGAGTTAGAACTCTCCATTAGCCACAGCTAAAGTTTCAGTTTCAGTTTCAGTTTCAGTTTCAGTCTATTGCTGGAGAGTACTAATAACAGCAATGGCTTAAATATTTCGCCCCCATACACCTTAGCTGATTAATGGATTAATTATAAAATAACTCGCTAATATTTTTGAAGCTGTTGCAACCACTTACCAATAACTGGTTGCACCTTGGTCCCAACCACTACGCCCATATGCGTAACATCGGGTAATAGCTTAACCTCAACATCAGCGTATTTAGAAATGACCGCTTCATATTGCTGAGCAAACATCGTTTCATCGGCGGTACCAGCAACCACGAATAGCGGTTGAGTCATCGCACTGAGATCGTGTTCATAATTACGCGGAGCAAATGAGGTATAAGGCTGCGCCCAACCACCAGCGTTCGGGCGAGTCGTCGGTGCATTGTAATAAACAAACGGCGCTAACAGCACATAAGCATCAGCTAATGCACCATATTCACCGCCAGCAAAACGAATAGCTAAACCGCCACCTGATGAATGCCCGCCAATCACCAGCATCGCATTTGGGTGTTCTTGCTTAATCACCCCAATAAAATCGGCTAGGTCATGTTCAAATTGACCAATATAGTCAATATCTCCCCGCCTTTTCGGGCTCGCGCCATGCCCGCGTAAATCAGGCGTATAAACCTGTGCCAGTCCCTGCGAACTGATGAAATTGGCTAAGGGTAAAAATTGCTGACTATGCCAACCCGAGCCATGAATTAAAATAACAATTTTGTCTGATGTCGCCGGATAATGCCGATAAGTCAAACGAGTCTGATCTCTCGCAACATAACTTTGTAATTGAGGCAGGCCTGAATAATCAAAAAACATTTCGCTAATATTTATGCCACTCTGAGTTACGTCTGGTGCTTTGGGCTTCCCCGCTAAGATCAGCACAGTGGCAATCGTCAAATAAATTGCGACTGTGATCGGGACAAATATAGCTAACTTTCGAAACTTTTGGTTCATGTATTACTACTTCAGTTAATATGTTTGGGTTCGTGTCTGCAAGCTAGTGCGCTTAGGCTATAGTAATTTATCGACCAGAGCCATGGCTGAGGCTGAGGCTGAGGATATAGTAGGCCTAACATCAATCTCGTTATCTGCTTAAGCCAAGCCTACAATAATTTATTGAACAAATCGAGGTGCTAAATATCTGCTAACCATTTCTAGTTTGCACCATTGTTATACCAATTCCATTACTCCAGTTTCTGTTGCAATTTTTGCATAGCTTTACCAACTAAAACTATAACAACAGCGCCGATTAACACAGGCGTCACCAAGTAGCCCCAGCCCAAACTTTGTCCCGATAACATAATTAATAGCGGATTAGCGCCTGCAGGCGGGTGAGTTGTTTTTGATATCAACATAGCACTGACTCCGGTTCCAGTGGCTAAAGCCAGTGTCAGCGGAGACACTTCAAACGCTTGCACAAAAAACAAGCCAACAAAAGCAGTTATCAAATGACCTAAGATCACATTTTTTGGCTGCGCTAAAGGACTAGCTGGCAACCCAAATACAATGACAGCAGTCGCTCCAAATGGTGCCATTAGCAATGTCTGGTTAACAAAAGCAGCATCTAAGTATGCGAGTAAGCCGATAGCAATTGAAGCACCAGCCCCAGCAGCTAACGCCAGTAAAAATTTGTTCATCTACATCACCCCAAAATAAAAGAAGACCAGTCTGTCTACATGAATCACTATAGACAAATCGGTCTACCTTTGTCAATATAACGACTTACTCGGAGATAAAAATGACACAAAAGCGCCAACTATTAATCGATACAGCTTTGGAACTTTTCTACCAGAAAGGTGTTAATACGATCGGAATAAACGAAATACTAAAAGTGTCAGGGGTGGCAAAAAAGACACTTTATAATCACTTTGAAAGTAAAGAAGCATTAACTATAGCGACGCTTGAGCAACGTCACCGGTTATTTATTGAATGGTTAACCGCCAAACTGCAGGGTGCCTGTTCAGATCAAGATGTTATTTTTCGTTTATTTACGGCATTAGAAGATTGGTTTAGTAATGCCGATCCTAAACTTGGTAGTTTTCGCGGCTGTTTCTTTATTAATACCGCAGCAGAGTTTAGCGACCAAAATTGTGCTATATCTGTCTACTGCCGCGAACATAAACACCATATACGTCAAGTTATCGCCCAACACATGACGAACACAAACTCGCTGTTGCTTGATGCAATTTGCATTATGAAAGAGGGAGTTATTACCTCAGCTTATGTCGCTCACGACCCTACGGCAGCTGGTAAGTGTATTGAGATTTTAAAACGGTATTAATACCGTTTTAAAATCAAGAAGGTTTAAATCAGCCCAACATCTTATTGATCTTTTGTAAGGTTTTAATCTGCTCGTTAACAGTGTCTGACAACGCGCTGCTTTGCTTTAAAGAAGATACAGCGGCCACGATAACATCGCTGGCTATGCGAATGTCTTGTGAAACTTCTGAAAGTCGAGTATTAAATTGTTCGGTGCTGTCTGCAAATTCATTGCCAGACAAACTATTGTCTGCAATTAATCCCGAAATTTCATCAACATTCTCAACCAATTCGCCAATTGAGACATTGGTTCGTTCTAACGATTCTTGGGTATTAAACGCCAGCTTTCGTACTTCATCAGCTACCACGGCGAAACCACGCCCCTGTTCGCCAGCTCTAGCGGCTTCAATAGCAGCATTAAGCGCCAGCAAGTTTGTTTGCTCAGCAATTTTTTTAATTGCATTTAAAATGCCTTTAATACTCTCGGTATTAGTATTGAGCGTCAATGCCTTGGGTTGCATGCTCTGATTCATTAACAACAAGGACTCCACCTGCCCCAGATGCCCAGTTAAGGACTCACCGAGTTGGGCGACCTGCTCCCCAATATTGATAATATTCGTTTCTATTTCAGCCAAGCTATCTTTCAATTGAGGCATCACAACTTGATAAACTTCTAGTTGCTCAATCACATCTTTACGGAGCTTGCTAACAATTTCACTTTGTTTTAACTTTCGCTCTGTGGTGTAATTTTTGAACTGCGCATAAAGCACCGCAAAAAAATCAACCGAATAATCAGAGAATTTAGCCACATTTTCCGGTTTAAAGAAAAACAATGCGGTTAATGTTTGGTTGACATTAACCCCGTAGAGCTCTCCAAAAGTTGAAAATCCTGCCACCGGGATATTATCAAAACAGCGGACTGCCGCTAAATCGCTTTGGTTATTTAGACGCCTTAAAATACAATCATTTAGTACACCACCAACGACTTTCGAATGCGATTTTGACCCCATAAATTCTTTAAAGTCTCGCTCAGTACAGGCGGCGATGCTTTCTCGCTTAACCAAAAACAGCTCTTCCCCCATAGCCAAGTCACAAAAAAATGAAATTCGGTCATTAATAAAATCAAAGCCAGATATACTGCGAATAAACAGCTGACCTTCGATATCGATGGCAAAACTGTAATCAACTAAGGTCTGTTCGAGTGCCTGATCTTCGGTTACTTTAAAATAGCTTTTCAACGCTTCGATAAAAGAAACAACTTGATTGTCTTTGGTCAAAACCGAACTGACCCAACGCTGCTCCTGATTCGCTTCAGTAATAAGAAAAGAGACATTTTGTCTTTTCAAATTATGTGAAGTAAAAATACCGTAACGATAATCAGGATTAATTTTTAAAAAAGCAATCACAGCATGATTTTGTTGAATTTTTTGACCGTCAAAAATGAATGTATTTTGAAAATCCAACTTCCCGCCGGCAGAACCACCAATAAAGTGACAGGGGAATTTACGACTTTGATAAACGGCTTCACTGAAAAACGACTCCGATGCACTGAGTCCGTCGATAAAGGTAAGACCAACTGTATCGTGATGATTAATTGCAAATGGTAAAGAAATTTGTTTTATCGAGTTAGCAATTTTATTAACCCGTTGCTCAGGTGTGATTTTAACTTGTCCCTGCTTAATGTCGTCATTATGAAGAGGAACGCTAACAATCTTTACCTCACTAAGTAGTCGCCGATCAAAAGATTGCAATACAACTCCATCCCATTGACTATCAGCTTTACAGTATAGCGACTGTGTTGACTCTGGCACTTGGCACAGTTCACCTGCGGTGCTAACTGCGAAAAATTGAGTACCTGATTTGGTACTTTGTAACAATTTTTCAATAGTTTGGCAGGTGCTTTTAAAATCATTATGAGGGCTAATGTAAGCAATCACTAGCGCCAGTTCACCTGCTGCGTGTAACCATTCTTTTAGCTCATTGGCTAATCGAGACGTTTTTGAATGAAGAATACGAATTTCAGGAATATTAACCTGTTCATTAAAATGTTTTTTTGAAAAATATGAAAACATTTGCTGCCTCTTTAACTGAAAAATTAAATGGATTAGCCTTTCGACCCAACAAAACCATCTAACCATAAAATATTTTTATACTATAAATCTTATGACTTACAACGCTTGATACAGCGAATCAACATCGAAAGACTAGCATCTATTGACCCACCAATTTATTACGCTTGATTATAGCCCACTAGAAAGGAATATCGTTACTAATTCATAACGATCTAAAAGACACTTTTGCTTCGTATTACACCTATTGATGACCACGATGCCATTTCCAACAATAACTATTTAAAACTCAGTTATGGTCTATTGGTATATCGTCAGGAAATGGTCGGCCGCGGTCGGTTTCTAGGGCGTCTTTAAGACTAAGTAAGAAGACGGCCCACTTCGTGCTGCAATGGGCCATAAAGTCTGACGTTTCCTGCCAGTTTGTGTGGCTAAACCTGACAAAGGTCTGCTTATCTTCAACCTGCAATTGAAATAATATTTCAGTGCCCATCCAGGCCTCAGGTATATTTCCGTGATGTTGCCAGCGCACGATTTTATTTGGGATAAGTTCAATCACTGAAAAGTCAGGCCCGCCGCCGTTAAAACGAAACTCAATAATTGAACCGACGTCACCTGCGCCAGAAATGTCATTAGTCCACCATGACGACAACCCAGCATCGGTTGTTAATGCTTGATATATTTTTTCAGGTGAAGCGTTGATCCCAACTCGATGATTTATAGCATTCATAATAACTCCCGACAGTTCAACGGTGACATCACGATGACTCACGAAGATCAAACCCGCCATAAGTCAGCCAGTCAAACAACTGGCTCCGTAAAATACTAACATCAACAATATATACCCCGAACCAAGTATCAGCAACGACAAGTGCATTGCAATTAGTGTTAGCTGCGGTCTTTTTGCCACACCGCCAGCTCATTACCACTGGGTTCAATAAAATGAAAACGACGACCGCCAGGAAACGAAAAAATTTCCTGCAAAATCTTGCCACCTGCCGCTTCCACATTGGTTTGAGTTTGCGCTAAATTGTTACTTAACAGCACTAATAACGCCGTACCTTGAGCGGTTGTCGCGGTAAGATCTGAACGATAAAAACCACCGTCAATTCCTTGATCGGTAAACGCGGTGTAATCAGGGCCAAAGTCCTCAAACGTCCAGCCAAAAGCTTGTTCGAAAAACTGCTTGGTCGCCGCAATATTTTGGGCGGGAAATTCAACATAATTTATTTTTTCGTTACGCGACATAATTAATCCTTCTTAAATTAATGACATTTATCGAATTAGACATGAACTATTTGCCTGTATTAAGACAAGTTCAATTGCATCATTTGGTGGCCGCTAGCAACCATTGCCGCGTATCAGAATCCATTTTTTCAATAGCATACCTGATTGTTGCACGTTCCATTTGATGACAATTACGCTGAATATACTCAATAACAGCGCCCTGATGTTGTACTGAAGTGACTTTAAGCAGCCATCCAACACTTTTTTGAACATAGTTATCATCATCTGTAATCAGTAAGTCACAATTTTTAAACACCAGTTCTTTATCTAAATAATACGTCGATTGACCTATTTTTCTAGCAATAAACTTCACCCATACCACATTGCTCGCCCGGCGGCACCACGACACATTTGAATGTGCCCAGTGTTGAGTTTGCTCGATCAAATACGGCCGTGCCATCAAAAATTGGTAAATTGTTTTGATGCACAAATCATCAACATGTGACCAGTTGCTGGCATAGTTTTCTAGCCAGAATTCAAAGCGTAGTAATAAGTCATCATCGTAATTTTTCTTAACAAATTTATTAATTAAGCCAAAGGCCAACAAAACCTCTTCACTAAACTGGGCTTGGCTGAGTAAATCCTGAGTTAAACAAAGATAGTCATCGGCACTTAGGCTTGAGTATTGCGATTGAAAGTTGGCAATGATCATTGTGATGTCGGTCGCCGTAGCGCCAATGCAATTAGTTGAGCTTGGGAAATAGCGGCGACTTGCTCGCGCTTTTTCAAGGGTACTTACACGCTTAAGGTCACTCTTAAGTCGCGTTATTAGCATATCTTTCTGCTTCATCATCTTAGGCTATACCAACCCCAGTACTTAAATGATCTCTTGTCGTTACTAAAACGAACCTCAACTAATCTTAACTAATAAGAGTCATATTATTGCAACAATGCACTTAATCGATTAATAACTCGCACATCACCTGAAATTGGTCGTGAGTTAAGCCCAGCTTTATCCGAGGTTAGCCATATGGGTTTAATGCCAACCGCTAGCGCAGGTTTAATGTCTTTGTCATAATTATCACCAACCATGACGACATTTATCGCCGGCAGCTTAAGTTTGCTTAGGATAGTTTCAAGAAATTCAGAACTGCCTTTGGAGCAACCCACATTAGCCTGACAAAAATAACCCGCAATGTACTGGCTTAAACCAACCCGCTCAAAGGCTAATTTAATCTCTAACTCAGTTGAGTCAGCCGCGCCGGTCGCGATATAAATTGGGGTGTCTTGAACCAACAGTGTTAAGGCTTCTTGCGCCCCATTAACTGCTTCAACCTTATGCCAGTCACACATTTTTCCTGTCGCATTAGGAAAATCGACCATTAACGTGTCGCCCCAATCAAACAAATATGCCTTAATCATTAACGCTCTCAGTCCAAATTTTCATAGTGAAAAATATAATTGAGTTGCACCAGACTTTCAACAATTAACGCATTGAATAAATATTCATGGCCCGACAACAAAAAAGCTCCCGAAGGAGCTTTTAAAACTGAGTTACTAGCACTGCGCTAACACGGCATTACAGACTCAATATCAGTCCAGCAATCGCGGCGCTCATTAGGTTCGCTAACACGCCAGCAAAGATCGCTCTAAAACCGTGGCGAGAAATAAACTCACGACGCTCCGGCACCATACTGCCTAAACCACCAATCAATATCGCCATGGTACTAATATTAGCAAAACCACATAACGCAAAAGTAATGATCGCAATTGAATGTTCACTTAACTGATCTTTAACTTCCATTAAGTTGATGAATGCAACAAACTCATTGACCATAATTTTATTGCCAATCAATGCACCAGCAGTTATCGCTTCATGCCACGGTACACCAATTAACCAAGCGACTGGCGCAAAGGCGTATCCAAGAATTAGCTCGAAGCTAAGCGCAATACCAAACCAGTTACCAATACCGCCTAACATGCCATTAAGCAAAGCAATAACACTGACAAAAGCAAGCAAGGTAGCACCAATGGTAACAGCAAGTTTTAATCCAGAAATTGCACCATCGGCCAAAGCTTCAACCACGTTAGTCGCGCGTGGCATTTCTACCGTTGAGCTTGCTTCGTCGTTGTTATCATCAAGCGACGGCGGAAATAATAATTTTGCCATCAACAAACCAGCAGGTGCCGACATGAATGAAGCGGCAATTAAAAATTGCATATCAACACCTAACATCGAATAACCAACCAAGGTACCACCAGCAACCGAGGCTAAACCACAAGTCATTACCGCAAAGAATTGTGAATCACTCATGCCTTTAAGATAGGGTTTTACAACTAATGGCGCTTCCACTAGTCCGACAAAAATATTGGCGGTAGCAGACAGTGATTCGGCACGACCGGTGCCCAATAATTTTTGTAAAAAACCACCAATAACGTTAATGACTTTAGGCATTAAACCGATATGGTATAACCCCGAGATTAGGGCTGAGAAAAAGATGATAGTACACAGCACATTAATCGCAAAAACAAAACCACCAGCGGTTAAGCCGCCGAATAAGAAATTAATGCCTTCTTGGCCATAATTAATGACATTAGAAACGCCACCGCTAAAACTGTTGAGCGCTTCTTTACCAGCAGGTACGTACAAAACTAATAACGCAAAACCAATTTGCAACGCAAAAGCGCCAACAACAGTACGCACTGGAATATTGCGTCGGTCTTTAGAGCAAATAAATGCCGTAAATAAAATGGCGATGATGCCAAATATAGATGTCATGAAGCGAACCTGTATATTATAAAGTATTAAAGGCGCGCATTGTAATGACCCCGTTTTATGACAGCAACCGCCACAAGTTAACTGATTGTTGCGGTGCGTCAACAGCGTTAGATCGCTGTCGTTTAGGTTGGTGTTTTTAAAGGAGTTATTAGTGAGCTGAAGAACGATTATTTCCATATGGAAATAATCATTCTTCAGATAAAGATAAGTAGTTATATTTTAATTTGTGAGACTAACGCCTTATCCCAATAAGCAGGTTCACCCAGGTAGGCTTTGAAAAATTTAATCGCGACACTCGTTTTCTTAGGCAGGTGCTTACGACTAGGATAAACCGCATAAAAACGCATCACCTGGCTGGCCTGCCATTGTGGCAGTAACTGAATTAACTTACCCGTTTTAAACTCATCGGTTATCAAATAAGTGGCTAAATAGGCAATGCCCCAACCCGATATCGCGGCGTCGCGAATGGCTTCGGCCAGATCAACCCGGTAATCGCCATTAACGTTAACAGCTATCTCTTGCTCACCATTTTTAAAGGCCCAGCTGCTATAATTTCGCTCGCGGTTTTTATAGATTAAACAATTGTGCTGCTCAAGATCTTGCGGTTTGGTTGGCGCCGCGTGCTTAATTAAATACTCTGGCGCTGCAGCAACCACAAAATTAGTCGCGGTTAGGCGCTGCGCGACATAACCATCGGGCAAATTTTCAATATTGGTTAACCACAGGTCTAATCCTTCTTCAATCATATTGGCAGTATGGTCGAACAAACTCACTTCAACACGTAGCTGTGGGTACTGCTGACGAAATTGTTCAATCGCCGGAATGATATGTAGCGTACCGAAAGATTGCGACACGCCAAGCCGCAACGTGCCCGAGACCTGTTGTTGCAAATTGGCCATCATGGTTTCAGCTTCTTCAACCTGATTGACCACTTTAGCGCAGTAAAGGGCAAACTGTTGTCCGGCATCCGTTAAAATAAAACTGCGGGTTGAACGCTGCACTAATTTTACATTCAAGCCTTGCTCTAAACATTTCAGCTGTTTGCTAACATGAGAAACCGAGACACCTAAACTATGGGCAGCGCTGGTAAAGCTGCCTGTTTGCACCAGCGTATCGAAAATAACCATTTGGTTAGCGCGATCTTGTATCAATTGTATTTACCTAATAATGTTCATCAGCGCCATTATAGCTTTGTCAGAACATGTCAGCCAAGCGCTTTTAGCGCGCGCCGCACATCTTCGGTTAACTGTTTGGGAGTAACTTGACTCACAATCACTGAGTCGCATTGCACAAACACGCAAAAATCAGTAATGGCCACAGCCAAGGCTGCAAGAACTCGCTCGACATCAAACTGATCCGGTTCAAACTGGTCTTGTTTAAATGTGTTTGGTTCAAAATGCAATGATCTTATTTCCAACTGGCTGATTTTACGATGGGCTTTGCAATCCATCCGGCCAATAAATTGGCCACGAAAAAGTAGTGGCAAACAAAAATAACCATACTGACGCTTGGCCGCTGGCACATAACACTCGATCTGATAGTCATATTGAAACAAGGCCTTAAGCCGCTCGCGCTGAATGACACTGTTGTCAAATGGCGAAAGAATTAACAATCGGTTGTTTAAGCGGGGCAACTGATGCTCAAGCGCCCCCGTTGCCAAAATAAATACCTCGCCGCTGCTCAGCTGTACTTGCTCTAAATCGCCCTGCGCCAACCTTTCGTTAATCAATACTTTAACGGCATGGCGAAGCTGCGAATTTCGGCGTAAATAGGTCAGTCCCTTTAGTGATACAAGTCCATGACAGCGTAACTGTTGATCAACAAGGTGCGTGGCAAACTCTTGCATGCTGGGCATTTGATAATTGACGCCAGTTGGCAACACACGCTCGGTTAAGTCATATGTTTTTTGAAAACCTGCGCGACTACAAACCATAAGGTCGCCTTCCATATAGAGTTGTTCGAGCGCCTTTTTGGCCGGCTTCCAGTCCCACCAGCCAGCGCCTTTGATGGTGTTTGTTTCAACATCTCGAGAGCGTAGCGGACCATCAAGCCTAATACGCGCCAACAGCTCAGCCATCAACTTGCGATCACTGGTTTTATACCAATGGGTTTGGCCACTTTTAATTGCGTGTTTATAAGGTAAAGAAAAGCGAAAATCAGTAATAGGTAAAAAAGCCGCCGCATGTGCCCAATATTCAAAAATATCGCCATCGAGCAATAATTGATTCGTCATTGCAGGGGTAAATTTGGGGACTCTGGAGTGGAAAACATGATGATGCGCTCGTTCCACCACAGATATCGTGTCTATTTGGACATAACCTAGGTGGTTTATCGCTTGGCGAGCACCCGCCAAGCCTCGCCCATATGGCTGAGCATGCAACAAACCTTGCGCGGCCAGCGCAAGTCGGCGCAAACGCATCAGCTGTGATTGCTCTTTAATCTCAATGATGGTCGTATTCTCCTCACACTTATAATAAGCAGGCATAAAACTTTAATCATTAACCAACCGAAACTCTGTTATTAACAGATTTAAAGCTATAAACCTGTTAGCGATTTTTATCATGGTTGCTGAGCTTAACTACAACATTAAGTACACATTAGCACAATTTTACGTGGGCTCAATCTCAACGATTACAGCGGTAATGTAGAGACTAACACGCAGATACTACCCTTGCTTATTTTGGCGTGCATCGACACAAACAGCCATCGCATGCGCCGCTTGGCCTGATTGTGATTTCAGCCCGCTACAAACCCCATTATTATCAGCTGCCGTCTTGTTTTGGCTTACTTTCCAAGTGCCCTGTAAGCTGGTTATTTCAATTTCAATGCCAGTGATACCCCGCAGTTGATTGGCAATAAAGTCCTCGGGCGCATCAGATATTGTCCAAGGATCTTGGCGACCTTTTTCATGTCGATTGGTTAACTCGTTCAAATGTTCAAGCAGCCAGTTGCTATCTTGATGAAGCTTAATCTTACCCCGCGCATGAACCACAATATAATTGTAAGTTGGCACCACTTTGCCATGCTCTTTTTTCGATTGATACCAAGACGGAGTAATGTAGTGATGCGGTCCGTTAAACGTCACCAGTACCTCAATGGTTTGGTCGAGCTTTCTTGCGATGGGGTTGCCCCGTGCGATGTGGCCACGCAGAGTTCCCTGAGTTGATAAGTTAGGATCAATCAGCAACGGAATATGATCGGCAACTATCTGGCCTTGTTGCATAGTAATCAAAGTTGCAAACGGGTGTGCCTGAATCATTTGCTGTAAAATCTCGACCCGCTCTTCACGAAAAATTGGTGGTTGAAACATCTTTTGTCCTCGCAATCATACTTAATATGGCTGTCGTTAGTGCCAAAATGGCATAAATCCTTACTTGTTATGGCCGAGTTTGCTATGTTGCTGGTACTTTTATAAGATCCAATTATGTAACAAATGAGCATACCAATTTAGGTAGTGCAATATGGTTAATACAATATGATTAATACATCTGACTTGCTGCTGGCGATCGACCGATCCCGCAAGACTGCTATCTTTGAACAAATATGTCAGGCAGTCCGAAAACAAGCTCACACTGGTGTTTTAAAGCTAGGGTCGACCTTACCTGCCACACGCGTATTAGCAGAACAAATTAACGTGTCTCGCTCAACCGTAGTAACGGCCTACGAGCAACTCGTCTCAGAAGGCTATTTAAAAGGACATCAAGGTGCCGGTTATACACTCTGCGCAACTGGCTCGGTTGAGCTGAGTTCGGCAATAATTACCGAGGAAATAGTGACGGAGGTAGTAGTTACTGAGGCAATAGTGACAGATAATGTGCCTACAGTAGAATCAGTCCCACCGCTAATTCCGCTTGCGCCAAGCCAACCTGACATGCGCCTTTTCCCGTATCGCCATTGGGCTAAAACCATGGCCAGAGTATGCAGAACCAACCCGCAAGCCATGTTAACGGGCGCAGGCACTTTTGGTAATTTGCCCCTACGCCAAGCGATAGCAAATTATGTTAAGCAATGGCGCGGGTTTGAGGTGTCGCCACACCAAATTATCGTGACAGCAGGCGCAACTGACGCGTTAACTATCTGCTTTCGTACTCTGGGTAAAACAGGTGAGTTTGTTGGCATAGAAGATCCTGGCTACGTACCAATTACGCGTATTGTCACCAATCAAGGGTTGGGTCCGGTATTTTTAGATATTGATCAACAGGGTGCTCAATTACCTAACCCACAAGAAAATCCACGTATGGTGGTGCTTACCCCGTCACATCAATACCCGCTCGGTGGGGTGATGTCGCCGCAACGACGCAGGGAGTTTATTCATTGGGCAAATGACAACAACGGTTGGATCATTGAAGACGATTACGATAGCGAGTTTCGCTATGCTGGCCGCCCTATTCCTGCCATGGCGGCTTTAGACAATTTAAATCGAACCCTATACATTGGGAGCTTTTCAAAGGTATTTTCTAACACCTTAAGACTGGGTTATCTTATCGTGCCCCGTGCATTAGTCGATCCCATCCGCCAAACCATGGACAACTATGGCTTAAAGGCCGGATTAATGCCCCAGCAAGCACTGGCGCAATTTATCGATGATGGTGATTATTATCGTCATCTCAGGCGGATTAGAAAAATATACAGCGAACGAAGAAAGTTTCTGGTCGATGAACTCAATCAAAAGTTTAGCCGCTATGGCCAAGTCCAAGATCATCCTGCGGGTATGCAGCTCGTATTTCATCTTAACCAAGGCCTCAGCGATGTTGAAATATCCCTACGGGCAAAAGAGGCAGGATTAGCGTTAGTCGCACTGTCGGACTCAACAATCCGCAAGCTTAACTACAATGGCTTTATTCTTGGTTTTTGTGGGGATTCACCCGATGAAATGGGTGATGGATTAAATAAGTTACTGGATGTAATGTCAGCATCAGCACAATTGGGCTAACTTGTTCTTGGGTGATTGGTATTAGGATCTGTCTAAACAACGTCTGAGATCGGGCGCGAACAATAAGTGGCATTAACTAGCGTTCGGTACTTGATAATATGAACAAGATATTCTGAGCAAGATAATCTGAGCAAAAAAAGTTGAACAAGATAAAAGATTGGTTATCGCCGTATCGTTAAGGTAAAACATTAACCAATCTTTTTATTAAACCGCGATTAATCGTCGCGGGTTAGCACTTCTAATAGTTCTATTTCAAAACTTAAATCTGAATTTGGGCTGATAATCTTACCAATTTGTCGTTCACCATAAGCCAGATGAGCAGGCACAAACAACTTACGCTTGCCGCCAACTTTCATGCCCATTAAGCCTTGGTCCCAACCCTTAATAACGCGTCCAGTACCGATAACACACTGAAACGCCTTACCGCGATCATAAGATGAATCAAACTGGGTGCCATCTTGTAAAAAACCGCGATATTGAGTGGTAATTAATGCCCCTTTAACCGCTGCTTTACCATCACCGATAACGACGTCGGTTATTTCTAATTCATTCATTGTTTGTGATACTCAAATCTTAAAAAGTGTAGTGCAATAGTAACACCGCCCTATCGACGGGAACAACTAACGCCAGCTAAATCTTATTCTCAAAGCATTTTTTACCTAGCTGTTTTTTTAAACATCTAGGATATTAAGCGGTCGGTCAGTAGTTTTATATGAAATAAGCTAACGCAAAGAATATGACTGAAATAACCGGATTAACTAACAAAAATAATACGCCAGCAAGTATTAAAAAGCCTTTAATAATTTTATTTATCAACTTGTATTCTTCACTTATCAAATAAATGCTTGATAAGTATAGCTGTTACTTGCTCGATGATATTAAATTGCAGATTACTCGCGGCAGACAAAAATTCAGGACTAAAAATGACTTTATCGGAGATGCCGCAAACAAAAGCTTTTAACCGAGAGCTTCTAACCAAAGCCAACACTGCTCAGAAAACGGCGACTTTGGGTGACATCTTGCAAACTAGTTTCAACATCGCGCGGGTCACGCTCTTGCTCAACGGTGATATAACCACGATAGTTAATCTCATCCAATATGGTGTGAATAGCCCGGTAGTTAATAACACCCTGACCAATCGGGCACATCACCCCCGTGGCAACGGCGTCAAAAAATGCCAGTTGATTGTCCATCGCCTGTTGATACTTAACCAAGTCGATATCTTTGAAATGGATATAATCTAAGCGCGAAGCAAACTCAACTAACCACGCCTCAGGATCCATCTTAGAGTAATAAAGATGACCCGTATCTAAACACAGGCCGGCGATATTGTGCGGTATATCTTTAGCAAGCTGACGAATTTCGTCGGCATATTCAATGTAACCACCAGCATGTGGATGAATAACCGCGCGTACCCCAAACTCTTGCCAAGCTAAGGTGGCGATTACTTTTATATGCGCGATCATCTGTTGCCACAACTTAGGCGATAAACGCGGCGCTTGCTCAGGTCGACCAGCACACTTGTCTCGTTCGGGGTGGCCCCAATCGATAATCACTAAATAAGGTGGCGCTTGGGATTTGTCAGGATCGAGCGGCAACGGCGGTAATTGGGTTAGCAACGCACAAATATCTCGGGTTTGTTGCAGCAAGTTATCTAGGTTTTTTGGATCAACCAAATTATCAAAAATCGTGCCTGCGACAATTTGAATATCGTGTTTGGTTAGTGCTTGGCTAACAACCTCAGGATCAAGCGGTAAATAACCATATGGCCCTAACTCAATGCCTTTATAACCGGCAGTAGCAGCTTCTTCTAATACGCGCTGCCATGGTGGTAAA
Organism: Gammaproteobacteria bacterium; assembly: GCA_013214945.1. Classification (NCBI taxonomy): domain Bacteria; kingdom Pseudomonadati; phylum Pseudomonadota; class Gammaproteobacteria; species Gammaproteobacteria bacterium. The sequence goes on along the minus strand of JABSRT010000003.1, from coordinate 204,694 downwards.
TGTGGGTTTTTAGGATCATCGACCCCCCAGCAACATGGCGCGCTGGTAATTTTTATGCTCATCGTTATTGTCCTAATTTGTAATGCTGCAATCGCTGAGTAACTAATGACCACGATTGCAGCTATAGGGCCTTATAGCTGCACCAAACAAGCGAGTGCTTGCAAGGCGCGGCTAATAACTTACTCGCCCTATTCGCCTATTCGAAATCAACCCACACAGAGCCGTTATCCGCTGAGCGCACACAATTTTCCAGCCAGCGAACGCCCTCGGTTCCCGCTTTAATCCCCGGATAGTGATGCGTTTTAAGGAAAGCGTCGTCACCTCGGTTCTTGGCATCAATCGCTTGAGCTATCCACAGATACATATTGGCCCAGCTATCAGCCAACCCTTCGGTGTGCAATGCCCCCATTCGATCGCAAGCAAGGCTTTCGGCTTCAAGATAAGGCATGCCATGATGCAATATTTGCGGCGGCTGACCTTGAATTTCATAGGCCAGCTGATCAGGATGAGCGTCTGACCATTCCACCGACGCTTTAGTACCAACAAAGCGATAACGCTGACTGCCCATGTTGCCAGCATTAACTGACGATACCCACAGGCGGCTAACTGCGCCAGTATCATAATGAGAGATGACATAGGCGTTGTCTTCAAGCGGCGCACGCGACTTAATAAACGCTTGGCGATCGCACAACAGTTTTTTAACCTTAAGCTCAGGCACCACTAATTCAGATAGGTAATAAAGGTGGGTACCGATATCACCTAACACAAAGGTTGGGCCCGAAGTAGCAGGGTTGGTGCGCCATCGCATTGCTTCCGGCGCATCAACATCATCACCGGCATTAAACCCATGGGTATATTGCAAATCAACAATCCGAATATCGCCCAACATGCCCTTTTTAACCATCGCAGCCATTTGATGAACCAACGGATGACCAGAAAACCCGTAAGTCACCCCAACAATTAACCCTTTTTGGTTAGCGAGCTTTTCCACTTCGAGACATTCTTCGACGGTGAAAAATAGCGGCTTTTCACAAATAACATGAATGCCACATTCAAGCGCCGCCATGGTAATTTCAAAGTGAGTGAAGTTAGGCGTCGCAATAGATATCACTTCAACGCCATCATCGCGATTAGCCTCTGCGCTAAGTAGCGTTTGGTAATCAGGGTAAAGGCGTTCACTGTCCATGCCTAGCTCAATCCCAAATTCTTTGCCGCGCTGAGCGTCCAAATCAAAAGCCGCCGCAACTAATTTATAAGCCGTATTATCGCGTAATGCGCCAGAGCGATGTTTATAACCGACCTGCCCCGTACGACCGCCACCGACCATGCCCCAGCGTAAAGGACGACTAATTTTGCGTTCACCGTTTAACATAATAAAAATCCTTATAATTTTGTTGTTATTTGATTGGTTTATTTATTACTTACTTATGGAATTACAGTTCAATTGTTTGAGCGGTTTTTGCGCTGAGGTAAGCAGCATCAATAACGGCTAATGTTGCTACTGCCTCAACCGCGGTTACAGGCGGTTTGTCACCACTTTTTACTGCGGCTGCAAATTGGCTATAATAGTCGTGATAACACCCTTGCGCCGAAGGGATTTTTTCTTTGCCTGCGGCCGTGGCTAACGTGCCCCAGTTTTGCTCAAGTTCGTAACCCCAGCTTGCGGGATTAGCAGCGGGTTTCATGCCACAAAAAATAGCCTGAGCTTGCACATCGGTATAATTTGAAACGTAGCTGCCGTGATCGGCGTAAACTCGAAGCTCTCGCTGCTCAATATAATTGAGCTTGCTCGCCGATAAATGAGAGTGAACACCACTGCTATGAATAAGGGTTATAGTAAAACCTGCTACTGTATTTCCCTGCGGTAACTCGACATAATCAAGTTGCGCACTCACCGACTGTACTGGCCCAAGCAACCACAGCATTTGATCAATTAAATGGCTGCCAAGATCGCGTAACAAGCCACCAGATTCACCAGCTTCAATCGTGCTTGGATCATCAAACTCCATCCGTGAATCAACCCGCCAAATTTTTCCCAGCCGATCAGTATCAATCAGCTTTTTTAGCGTTTTGATATCAGTGTCGTAACGCCGATTATGAAAAACACCCAGCGTAATACCAGCGTCAGCCGCTGCTTGGTCTAACTCACGACCACCTTGAGCATCTGGTGCAAAAGGCTTATCAGCGATCACATGCACGCCAGCGCTTGCCGCTTCCAGCACCAACGCTTTACGCGTTTGTGGCGGGGTGGTAATAGTGACGATATCAACCCCAGCCGCAAGCATGTCACTTAAACTGGCATAAATAGGAACATCGGGGAAATCTTCCCTAATCGTCGCAATCGTTTTTTCAGCTCTTGCGACAATGCCAACCAGCTCAACACCTGCTGCTGCCATAATAAAGGGGGCATGAAAATACCGCCCTCCCACACCGTAACCCACGAGTCCTAACCGCATAATTAACTTCCTTTGTGCTGTTGATAAATAAAGCGGCTATCAGCGAATGATAGAGGCTTGTAGCGCATCAATTGATGACTGTATTCCAGCTTCGGTCGACATCGTAAAGTCTTCCATTTCTAGCGAAACCCAGTCGTTATATCCCGTCATACCCACGACAGAGAAAAACTCTTTCCACCATTGCACATCGTGCCCAGCGCCAACCGCAACATAGTTCCAGCTGCGATTTTTAACATCGGTGACTTCACGCAGTTCGAGCAAGCCGTTAATATCAGCCAGTCCGCGCTCGATACGCGTATCCTTGCCATGAACATGGTGAATTGCATCACCTAATGCGCGAGCAGCAGCAATGGGACATGCACCTTTCCAAAATAAATGGCTAGGATCTAAATTCATGCCAACCATTGGGCCTACTTCGTCACGTAAACGGAATAAGGTTTCTGGATTCCAGACCAACATCGCTGAGAAATTTTCCAGCGCATATTTTTCAACCCCAACTTCAGTCGCAAGTTTTACTAAGTCATGCCACAGTGGAAATGCGCGATCGTCCCATTGATAACGGTCTCGCTCTGGCATCTCTTGCGGCCAACTTTTGGTGTAAACTAACCAGTTCGGCACCATATCTCCCGGAGCCGCCTCAGGTAGCCCAGACATAGCGACAATTTTGTTAACCCCAATTTCACCGGCTAAACGAATCGTGTCTTGCATTTCTTTAAGATGGCGTTTGCCCATATCACCGGGATCGAGTGGATTTGCCGAGCAATTAAGCGCCGCAATTTTAAGGCCTCTCGCCTCTATCTCTGCCAGCTTACCTCTTAGCAAGCCGCGGTCTGCCAGTAATTCATCGGCGCGAAAGTGCGGCGCACTAGACCAACCGCCGCCAGTCATTTCAACGCCTTCAACGCCTAACTCAACACACTTATCGAGCATCTCAATAAATGGCAGATCGCCCATAACATCCGTACAAATAGACAACTTCATGTTTAAATCCTTATTTAATAATTCACCCAACAGCAACGAGAAAGCACAATGCATTTTATTAGCAAGCACTCAATTATTCTGATGCTGTTATTCATTTGTTTAATCGTTTTATTAGCCGCATCTGCTAACTCATTTAGCGAGTTAGCTGCGCTATTTTGTTATTACTAACCTTCATTTAAGCGAGCGGTTAGTACAATTTTGGCTTTTCAATCAGGTTAAGTGACTCGTAAGTACCATTAGCGGCGGCGCGTAATGCTGCGTCTGCCGTTGAGGTTGATACATAACCGTCCCATGCGCTTGGCCCTGTTGCGCCACCCGCTGCTGCGGCAGTGATCCATTCTCTAAACTCTTGATCGTAAGCTTCAATAAAGCGTTCGCGCCAATCAGTCGGGATCTGCTGTCTAATACCATGTTGATCTGAAATCACCGTTGCCGGACGGTTTGGTAATGCAGCAACGCCACGCTCACAACTCACTTCACCACGAATGTCATAACCGTAAGAAATGTTGACTGAAATTTCGACATCGACAATCGCGCCACTGGTCATATGCAACAGCACGATGGTTGGGTCGCGCAGCTCGTTACCACGTGTAGAGCGGCGCGGACTGCGTACTTCAACTCCCGTAATTTCGTCTGATAATAACCAGCGTGAAATATCAGCGTCGTGCACCAAGGTGTCATTTAACGGCATGTCTGAGGTATACAGCCCTTCTGGCACGCTACCGTTACGATGTACCGAGTGGTACATCAGCGGCGCACCTAAACTGCCGCCATCGATCACTTGTTTCAAGCGACGATAATCAGCGTCGAAACGGCGCATAAAGCCAACTTGAATTAAGCGTTTACCGTGAGCGACTTCCGCATTAATTACCTTAATTGCTGCTTCTTGTGAAATCACCATCGGCTTCTCACAAAAAACCGGCTTACCGGCCGCAATACACTCAAGTAATTGCGCTTCATGCGCGCCGCCCCATGAACATATAACGACAGCGTCGACCTGCTTTGACCAGATAAGCTGCTCAAAAGAGTCAAAAACTGATGCCCCCTGTGGCGCGGCATCGGCAGCAGATTGCTGGTCAATATCATGAACTGCAACAACCTCTACCCCGCTTAATACCTGTGTTAACCGGCGAATATGATCTTTACCAATCATGCCCGTGCCAATAACTCCAACTCTTAAAGTCATGTTCAGTCCTTATTACTTAAGATATTTATCAACATAGCGCTGCATTTCGTTGCGCATGAAAATGCCACTTTCGTCAGCTTTTTCTTCCCACGCAAACACACAACCGGTCATGATGCCGTCAAAACCAATTTCGCCAAGCGTGCGGTAAAAATCATCCCAAGGCACTTCGCCCTGTCCAATGTTTAAATGCTGGTGTACTCGCGCCGTTGAACCCGGTGGGTTAACGATGTAACGCAAGCCAGAACTGCCCTTGTGATTAAACGTATCAGCAATATGAACGTGCGCTAAAACATCGGCGCACTCACGTAACATGGCTACGGTGTCATCGCCGAAATAAAAGGTGTGTGGGGTGCAATAAAGAAATTTAACGTTGTTAGAGTTAACCGTTCGGATTAAATCGACCGACGGCTGTAACGTTTCTACCCAATCTTCCGGATGCGGTTCAATATTAAGATTAATGCCTTCACGTTCTAAAATAGGCACTAGTTCATCCATCGAGCGCCACCAAGCGTCTTCGCAAGTTTCAAGCAACGAGCCTGTATGGCAGCAATAACAGCCACCTTTGTCAGGATGGGGACCACGACCAAATTCTGAGTTCATGGTGTCAACGCCCATTTCAACGGCAATCTCAATTGCACGTTTCCAGTGTTTTACCGCCGCTTGACGTTCTTCTTCATCATTAGATGCCCAGCGATACATCGGTAATAACGAAGAAATACCGACATTAGAATCTGACAGCGCTTTTTTGAATTTCTTGATCCGATCCGGATAAACGCGGGGCGCTTTGAACCATTCTAAAAAATCACCTCGAGGGCTAAGTTCCATCCAGTCATAACCTAGCTCTGCAACCTTAGACGGTAGTTTTTCGAGCGATAAATGACGATGCATGTAAGGATCTAAGGATATTTTCATTGGGCATACTCCATTGTTTTAATGCAATTGTTTTAATGCAATTGTTTTAATGCGTTAGTTTTTAACTCTTATTTTTGCGTCACCGGACACGAGGGTCGTCTTCAACAACATCCCTCCCCTTGTGACTACGGATTAAAAAATACACAAATGAATCTAAAGATGAAACACAAAAAGCAACATATAGTTGTTTTCGTGTCATTTAATATCACTCATAATGATATGAATAATAAGGGGTTTAGAAGACAACAAGCTCGCCAATCGCTGACATAGCTGAGGTGACAGCCATTTAGGTATCAAAAATCAACCAGCCAATAAATCATTCGAACGTTAAGTGAAAAGCAGATATTAGCGGCGCCGTGATGCAGCATATGCGACGTATAAAAAGTGCATCAGCAATCGAAATAAATAACAGCGCCAACGTGGTTCATCGCGCCTTAACTCTCAGCGATTTAGTTATCAGCTATTTAAGCGTTGGGTTCATTGAATAGGTGTTTTAAGCCATGGACGAGCGTAATTAGGCAATGCAGGAGCAATTACCGAGAAGCTATTGCCGAGTGCTGCTCAGAGCGCTAAACAAAGGTAGCAACGTAATGCCATTGGCTATGTTCATCTTAAATGTAGTTAGCTTCACAACTAATTTAAAATGTTAATTTTTGATAAAGCAGACTTGTGCAACATGGCAGGATTTACGGCGACTTGCTGTTCAAATGGCAACACTTTAATACAGCATAGCCAATGTCATTAGCGTCAGGTAAGTTCACCACAAATAGATATCGGTGTAGGAGAGGCGCCAAGGATATTTCATTGGCCTCTCATCATTTATAGATCTAGGGTTAATCCGCCACTGAACCAGTGGCGGATTAATTTGTTACTGAGCCACCTTGATTTGAGGTTCGTCATTCGATTGTTGGTAGCTTTTAATCTCGCTTTCTAGATCAGCCATTGCCTCACCACCAGCCATAAGATCGGTGATTTCTTCACGGGTTTTTTCACCTTTTCTGAAATCAGCCGCCAATGCCCCGCGAATAAGCACGGCAAAGTGATCGCCTACGGTCATTGCATGCATCACTTGGTGGGTAATGAAAATAATAGCTAACCCACGTTTACGTGCTTCAAAAACAATGCGAAGTACGTGCGCGGCTTCTTTAACGCCCAATGCTGCGGTCGGTTCATCGAGAATTAAAACTCTGGCACCAAAATGCACAGCTCGTGCGATTGCCAAAGATTGACGCTCGCCCCCCGATAGGCCACCAATCAAGCGATCGCCATCATCAATTCTGGTGATCCCAAACTCTCTCACGGCTTTTACCGCCGTTTCGTTGGCTGTCTTGCGATCAAAAAATGAAAATGGCCCGAACTTTTTAACCGGTTCAACACCAACAAAAAAAGATCGCCCGATGCTCATTAAGGGAAAAGTGCCACCGAATTGATGCACGGTGGAAATACCGCGATCAGCCGCATCTTTTGGACGGTCAAAAATGAGTTCTTCACCGTCCATCAGTATTTGTCCTGACGTTTGTTTGTGAACACCTGCCAATGTTTTGATTAAGGTCGATTTACCGGCGCCGTTATCACCGAGTAAACATAACACCTCACCGGCTCTCACTTTAAGAGAAATATCGTGCAGAACATCGATAGGCCCAAACGATTTATTGACGTTACGTAATTCCAATACAGGGGTTGTCATGATTTATCCTCGCTGGTTAATTTGAGTTTTGGTGCGCTCATTAGCGCCATTTTTCTAAAGAGGTTATTCATCATCACCGCAACGAGTAACATCACGCCAATGATCAGACTCGACCAATTTCTATCTATATCAGTGAAATAAATTCCTTGGCTAACGACTGCAAAAGTGAGTGTGCCAAGACAAATACCTAATACAGAACCAAACCCTCCAGTAAGGATCACGCCACCAACAACAATGGCTACTATCGTGTTAAAGATATAGAGCATACCGCCAGAAACTTGAGCAGAATTAAACAAGATTGCACCACACATACCAACAAATGCCGCACTGGTTGACGAGAGTACAAATAACCAAATAGTTAAACCTTGAGTAGGAATGCCCGCGTTTCTCGCACTTTCCTTATCTCCACCCATGGCAAAAATCCAATTGCCAATCCGCGTGTGGTGCATTACGACGTAATAAAGTAGCGATAGCGCTAACCACCAAACAATAATGATTTGGTAGCTTCCACCTAACAGCTGACCAAACGTCGCTTTTGCCCAGTCTGGCGCAGCAAGTGACACACTTGCATTACCGGTCAATAATACCGAGGCGCTCAACACAATACCCTGCATCGCAACTAGGGTACCCAAAGTCACAATCAGCGAAGGCACTGATGTCCGTACCGTTAGTATGCCGTTAATTAAACCGACAATGACCCCGACCGCAAGTGTGGCGAAAATGCCAACTTCAATCGGTAATCCATAATGGCCAGATGTAACAGCAATCGTCATCGATCCCGCTGGGATCATCGCGCCTATCGATATATCTAACTCACCAGCAATCATCAACAAACCAACAGGCAAAGCTATCAAACCAAGATTAGCGGCAAAATTAACCCAACTGGCCGCGCCAAATAAGTTACTTAACTCAACGCCACCAAAGATGACATAAAAGACAATGACAGCGACAAAGCTAATAACTGATCCTGCGGCAGGTTTCTGTATGAAACTTGTAAAATTTAATGTTTTCATCACACTGCCTCAACTTTTTTTCTTATTAGAATAATTAAGAGCCATCTTGCGGAAAGTGTCGTTACTAACGACAGCAATCAATAGAAGCGCACCGATAATGATACTGCCCATATTAGGATCCAGATCAGTGAAGTAAATCCCCTGATTGACTATTGCGAAGGTGATGGTACCAAAGACCACACCAATCACTGAGCCAAAGCCACCAGTGAGTACAACCCCGCCTATAACTACGCACATGATTGAGTTAAAGATGAATGCTTGACCCCCTGCCACTTGGGCACTTTGATAAACCATCGCCTGAGAAATTCCAACAAAAGATGCTGCTAAACTGCTCATCATAAAGAGCGAAATGGTTAATTTTTCGGTCGGAATACCCGCATTTCGAGCACTGACTCGATCGCCGCCAAGTGCAAAAATCCAATTGCCAATGCGTGATACATGCAGAATGTAACCAAAGACAATAATGGCAGCAAACCACCACAAGATTGTCACCTGAAACATTCCACCAATAAACTGACCAAGTAAAAATTGCGATAACTCACTAGGTGTTATTGACGCACTGGTTGAACCTGTAATTAAAACAGACAAACCAAGCGTTAAGCCCATCACAGAAAACATCATGCCTATAGTAACGATCAAAGATGGCAGCTCAGTCTTGAGCACCAGCCAGCCATTAATAAAACCAATCAATAGCCCCATGCTTAATGCGGCAATAATCCCGACACCTTCGGGCAAGCCGAAATGTCCAGAGATTGTGGCAACCATTAACGAAGAGGCTGGGATCACAGCACCTATTGACAGATCTAACTCTCCAGCAATCATTAACAAACCGATGGGCAGAGCAACAATGCCTATCTCAGCGGCAATATTGAGCCAACTGGAAAAACCAGCCGGCGATACAAATATCTCACCCGCGGCAAAAACAAAAAACAGAAATACGGCTAGCATACCAATAAACGACCCCGCTTCAGGGCGTCTGACCAACCGCCCAAAAGAAGGCAGTAAACTGCTATTTTCTGTCGAACAACTTTGAGTACTCATTAATTATCCTCAATAAATTATGCAAAGGGTTGCACCAAGCCACTCGCTGGGTGCAACCAAGCGCTTTAGGAATAAATCATCAATGCTTTAAGCACTAATTAGCGCATACCTTTTTTGACGCCAAGCATCGTTAAATCAACATTTTTAGCGTCAATAATGCCCGGACCGGTCAATATTTCTCGAGTTGGTACAGTTAAACCATAATTAACGAAGCTGTTAAGAATAGAAACGGCGAGGAAACCTTGCTGATAGCCTTGCTGGTCTATCGCAAAAAGTTGCTTGCCAGACTTAATGTTAGCGAGCACAGTTGCATCCATATTTAAACCGCCAACTTCAACTTTGCCAGCCTTTCCTGCCTGCATAATGCCGTTGATTGAAGAGTTAGCATCAAGGTTGCCGATGGTGTAAATGCCCGTCACTTTTGGATGGCGTAAAAGGTAAGCTTTCACGGCCTGCGCTACCGCTGTTGAGCTACCAAAAGATGTGGCTGGTAATGGTAAGGTTGCCCCAACACCGCCTTTAGCGGTAATACCATCAATCATACCTTTACAGTTCGCCTCGATATTGGCAGCGCCCGGCAAGGTGTTGACACAAACCAGGTTATTTTTGTCATGTGCAGAAAAATATTCACCCGCGGCAACTCCCGCCTTGTAATCATCACTGCCAACGTAGTTCATCGCGCCTAAGTGATCAGCCGCTTTCAAACCGCCTGCGTTATAGATGATCAGTGGAATGCCGGCATCAACAACCGCTTTGAAAGCAGGATCCATCGCATCAGGTAACCAGTTTGGTCCCACAATAGCGTCGGCATCTTGTGATATTGCTTGGCGGATCAATTCAGCAGCATCAATACCTAAATTGTCGTAGTTTTGTGGGGCAAGCCAAGTAACAGATCCTCCTTGAGATTCTGCAACGAGTCCCGCGGCCTCAGCACCACGTTTCACGGTAGACCAAAAAGGGTCATCAGGTTTGCCTCCCACGACAAAAATATTGGCCGACATAACGGTTGTGGTGGCACAAGTAGCAAAGACTGCAACAGCTAGTTTTAATAGGGAACGATACGTTTTTTTCATTGTTATTTACCTCTCCATCAATATAAATAATTAAACCTACCTAATCGGAAGATTCTCTAAGTTCGGTATAAAAAATACACAAACGAATCGAAATATGAAATACTAAAAGCAACAGATAGTTGTTTTCGTATCATTACGTATCATTCAATATGACATAAATAGTAAAGAGTTTTGAAGATGAAAAGACCAACAATTACCGACTTAGCTGAAGCGGCAGGTGTTTCAGTATCAACAGTTAATCGTTTATTAGGTGGACAGAAAAATGTTCGCAACGCCACCATGCAACGTGTGCAAAGTGCAGCAGAAGAAATTGGTTTTTATGGCTTGGGTGCTATTGAATATCGTGTGCGCGAAGCGGCGCCGATCTACCGCTTAGGTTTTTTGCTGCAGCAATCGACTCGCCCACTCTATCAATTAATTAATCGAGAAATAGTTAAAGCGTGCCATCGACGCCGCGATGAAATTATTGAACCGATAGTTGAGTTTGTTGATGAGCTGACTCCGGAAAATTTCGCCTATCATTTAAAAGCACTGGCGACAAAGTGCGATGCTGTTTCTCTTATTGCGCCCGATCACCCAGTAATTAGTCAAGCCATTAGCGAAGTAGCCGCAATGGAGAAGCCGGTAGTCGCTTATATAACCGACCAATCAGCGCCGGAACGAGCCGCATTTGTCGGCACAGATAATTGGAAACTAGGCAGAACAGCAGCATATTTAATCACAAAAATGGTTAATAACTCAGGGCGTATCGCGGTGTTTATTGGCAGTCATCGTTACCAATGTCAGGATGTGTCTGATGCGAGTTTTCGCTCATATATCCGCGAAAATGCACCTCAATTTACCGTGGAAGATAGCCGCCCGACCGATGAAAACCCTGAGCAAGCTTATAAGATGGTTAAACAATTGCTAGCAACCACCGATGATTTAATTGGCATTTTAATTTTCGGTGGCGGCATCTCGGGTGTGGTTCGCGCGCTACGCGAAATTCCCGAAAAAAGACGTAAAAAAATCCTGCTTATCTGCAGAGATAGCGGACCAGAAACCTTGCAAGATTTGTCTGCTGGCATCGTGACCGCCACGTTGATCCATCCGCTGGCACCGATGTCCGATTTATTGGTTAAAACGATGATTGACGTCATTAAACAAGATTCAAATGAGTTTACGATTCAAAGAACCATACCTTTTGAAATTATTACGCCTGAAAGTCTTTAGAGCTAATAACATTCAATCGTTACAAGTAGCTTACGCGTCGTTATCAAGGCCAACCCAATCAACCAAGTCGGCGACAGAGCGCGCGGTTATTTTAGCCGCGCAACATGCACCAACCGATGAAAAGTGAGCTTTAACCAAGTCAATTGCTCGCGCTAACTCAATGTACTCTCCAGTCGGATTAGGTAGTGAGCGATCACTATTACATTTATCAAGGTAATGAATTGCCCCTGCGCTATCAATCAACATGTCCAGTTGTTCATAGCCTATAAAGTGCAAATCTTCGTCACTATGCCATTGAGCGAGATCAGCAATATAGAGTAACTCGTCGTCGTCCGTTAATTTTATAATCGCAGGCCAAATGACCACTTAATTCTCCAAAAATATACAGCGTTCTACGACAAACTATGAGCTTTACTCAAATTCGTCACACTGAGGTAAATCACTATTGATTAAATACCAACTGGCCTTTTGCGAGACCCAAATATGGTTCTTTTCTTTGCTTGTTAGGTCGCTATCGAGTGAACCTAAACGCAAGATTATATGTTCGGTTGCTTGACGTTTGGCATAAATTTGCGTGCCACATCCGGCACAAAAATAACGTACTTTACCAGCCGATGATTCGAATGAACTTAGCGCCTTGTTACCAAAGAGTTTAAAATCAATATCTTTAACCGCAGCGACACTTGAAAATGCAGCGCCATGGGCTTTGCGGCATGTTTTGCAATGGCAATGCACTATATCGCCAACTTGTCCTGAGATTTCATATTTCACTTTGCCGCACAGGCAACTGCCAGTAATCATTTATACTCCCGTTAGTCACTATTTTTACAGTTAAGTTAATCTTTAGTTAAATAAGTTTTTATCTTAATTATTGCTCATATAGTTCTAATGGTAGCCCGTCAGGATCACTAAAAAATGTAAATTTTTTATTGGTGTATTCGTCAACCCTAATCGGTTCAACCTCGATACCTTTTGACATGAGATAGTCGCTAACCGCTTCAACACTATCAACATTAAAGGCCAAATGCCGCAAACCTAACGCTTCTGGGAAACTGGGTCTTTGCGGTGAGTTAGTAAAAGAGAACAACTCGACCTGACCGCCATTGGGTAATTTCAAATCAAGCTTAAATGAGTCGCGCTCTGCTCGATAGTTTTCAGCAATAAGCTCCAGCCCAAGAATTGACACGTAAAAGTGCTTCGACACTTGGTAATCGGAACAAATTATTGCTGCATGATGAATTGATTTAAGCACCTAATTTCCTTGGTATCTTGAATTGGGGTTGAAGTTAAATTTAACCGCTAAGGTTAGCTAACCTTAGCAAGTTGTGACAGGTTAGTCGATCAAGTTAATACCCAACGAAGTTAACAAATTTACCGCTTCATAGCGGCAAAAACTGGCATTTTTAACCGTATTATTCTTGATATTAATGTTGTAATTTTTAGCTTGATTGAAATTTGCAGCGCTAAGGTTGGTATTATTAAATAAGCTATGGCTTAAGTCAGTATCAGAAAAATTGGCCCCTTTCAAATTGGCTTCTCTAAAATCAACATCATGTGCGCGACAGCCGGCAATGACTATTTTCTCTAAATTTAAGCCATAAAAAGAACAAGAATCAATCATGCATTGGTTAAATGTTAACGGTGAACTAAGGGCTAATCCTCGCCAGTATGCCATTGTCCAGTTGACCCCAATAACTTTACAGTCGATAAACTCAACGTCCGAAAACTTAACGTTATTGACCTCTAAATTATTGAGATTACAGTCGATGAATTGGCAATTATTAAATTCACAATTATAAAAAACAGCGGCGCTAAAGTCACATGACTTAAAGATACAATCATAAAACTCTTTGCCTGCAAGTCTCTGTTGCCCAAATTTTAATCCATTGAAGCTTTGATCATGAAAATTGTTATTGCTCGTTAAATCTTTCACTCATTTTCCCTGTAATTTTTCCTGCCATAAAGATGACTTATTTAAATCTTAATGCCCGGCTTACCGAGCTGATATTGGTTCAATAACGCGGCCAGTCATCCCGAATCAACTAGCCTTTCATTTCTATCAACAAAAATGTTGAATTAACCAGTGGCAGTTTAAGCGATAATAGACCAAGACCACAATTAAGATTGTGGCTTAATTACCAACATCTTGTGCTCGTTCTTTTGAGCAATAGCCTGAATAACCGCCCCAACTCCCGTATGGTATATTCCCTCAACCACATTGCGCTCAATCTCAGCCAAATGGATAAAGTCTAAGCCTTTAAGCTCATTGGTTAATGATTGCTTCGATTGCATAACGGCGACAGAGTTACCGCCCCCAGTACCCAAACCCACTTGCTTAGGCGTATAGGCTTCGAGTAAAAACACCCCATTAGTCTTTAATCCGCGGGCAACTTTTTGATAGAGTTTACTGCGTTGAGCTGAAGCCAAAGGAAAGAATATCGATATGATGGCGTCCCACTTATTTTCACCAAGCTCATAGTCATTTAAATCGGCATGAATAAACTCAATTTCAACCTTGTTGATTTTTGCGAGCTTTTTCGCTTTTTCAATCCCGGCCAAAGATCCATCAACCGCTGTCACTGTGTATCCCTGCTGCGCAAGAAACACCGCATTGCGCCCTTCACCTTCAGCCAAACTTAACACCTTACCTTTAGGGATAGTTGTGACGTTTTCGACTAAAAAGTCGTTCGCTTTGGTTCCGTAAGCATATTCAGGCGTACTATATCGTTGATCCCACATCTTAGTTTCCTCGTTATCGATGATGATTTAATGATACAGTCTATGCTACTACTTCAAGTCGACTTTAAGTCAAGGGCTAGTTTATGGATATAGCAAAGGTCGCTAAAATTGCTCGATTACCCGCATCAACACTACGATACTACGAACAAAGAGGACTGATAAAGTCTGCCGGGCGCCATGGGTTAAGGCGCTATTATTCGCCAGAGGTCATCGACACACTCGCCTTAATAACATTGGGGCGCAATGTCGGTTTATCGCTCGATGAGATAAGTGAAATGTTGCTACCCGATGGCGTAGAAATTGATCGTGATTTGCTGTTAGCTAAAGCCGATGATCTTGATAAGCAAATATCACAAATGATTGCGATGAGAGATGGCCTGCGCCATGCTGCCGCCTGTAAGCAAACTAATCATATGGAATGTCCAAAGTTTCTGCGCTTACTCAATATTTCAAGTAAAAAGTGGCCGCGGCTCAATAGCAAACTGTGATTAATTAGTGCTGCCTTGGCCTAAGATATTATGGCAGGGCCAAAATTGTATTTTCAATATTTTAATTTTTATGTAAAAAAAATCAACGATAACTACAAGTAATATGTCATTCATTTTTGGTATTGCAGCAAGTCATATTTTCGATTATTGTTCAGCCATTATTTTATCGGTTTGTGACCAGTTACGAGGTTTATTATGCATGAGAATCAAATTACCATTCTTGATGGTGGTATGGGCAGAGAGTTAGAAAAAAGAGGCGCACCCTTTAAGCAACCAGAATGGTCGGCACTTGCCATGATGCAAGCACCAGAGATTGTTACAGAGGTGCACCAGGCATTTATTGATAATGGCTCAGACATTATTACCACCAATAGTTATTCACTGGTGCCCTTTCATATTGGCGAAGAAGCATTTGCTAAACGTGGTTTAGCGCTAATTGAAGCATCTGGCCAAGTGGCACAAGCTGTCGCTAAAAAGTCAGCTAAAAATGTACGTGTTGCCGGTTCAATTCCTCCGTTGTTTGGCTCGTACCGTGCAGATCTTTATGTGCCTGAACGCGTCGCCGAAATTGTATCACCGCTGATTGCCGGACTAGATAACTACGCAGATTTTTGGTTGCTTGAAACCCAGAGTTTAATTTCAGAAGCCACCGCAGTTATCGAACAAATTAAGCTACGCTCAAAAGTTGAAAAATCTATTTGGGTGTCTTTTACGATTGAAGATGCAGAAGAAACAGAGCAGCCATTACTGCGCTCTGGTGAAAAAGTTGTTGATGCTGTTGAAGCAATGACTAAGCTCGGTGTTGAAGCCATTTTGTTTAACTGCAGTCAGCCAGAAATAATTGAAGAAGCGTTGATAGTCGCTAAAGCGACTTTAATTAAATGTGGTACACCAGCAATTAAGCTCGGTGCCTACGGCAATGCGTTTCCTCCACAACCTAAAGATGCTACAGCCAATGACGGCTTAGACGAGTTACGCGCAGATATCACGCCACTAGCTTATGCTAAAATGGCTCAACAATGGATAGATAATGGCGCAACCTTGATCGGTGGTTGTTGTGGCATTGGTCCAGAATATATTGCGGAACTTGCGCAAAGCTTAAAAGATTAAGCAGCCCTTATTAATGTAACTCCGTGTGCTGCAAGTTACTTTTTTATATCTTAGTTGGGGTATAAAAACTTTTCTTTGGCGCATCGAGTATTACATTGGTCGTCACCCGTTTTATCAACGGATTGGCGGCCATTAACTGCTCGATAAAAGCGTCATACTCAAGTGCGCTCGGCGCGGTTACCAACACCATTAAGTCAACGCTGCCTGTCACGTAATAAATTTGTTGAATGTTTTTCTTATCGTCTGCCCAAGCCTTAAATTGTCTTAACGCGGTATAATTGTCTCGCTCTATTTCTAGTCCAGCAAAAAAACTAATCGTGTGCGCGGTATATTGAGCATCGATCACCGCAATTTCTTGGGTGATAACCTTAGCGTCTCTTAATTTTTTTAACCGTCGTTGCACCGCTGATGCGGACAGGCCAACTTGCTCGGCGAGTTTTTCGGCCGGTAAACGGCAGTCATTTTGAATAATGTCGAGAATGTTAAGGTCAAAAGAGTCGAGTATCATGAGCGGATCTTATATTGATGTCATTGGCGTAAATTTACAGCTTAAGCAGTGCCTGCCGTTTTTCTGCAAAAACGCCATAATAACGCATAAAAGATCCTGAGATCTGTTTTATTTTGACGAGAATACTCCTTGTTTTAGCCCCATACTAGTGACATTAATTTCAAGCTCAATGTTATTCGACTATGTCTATATCTCAAGCTCAAGCTCAGCCTCATCATTATCAGCCACAAACATTAGCCCTTAATGCCGGCTTACAGCTTGATCCTAATACCCAAGCTATTTCCCCCAATGTATCGATGTCGGTTAATCATCAATTAACCCCTGGTGATGGCGGCTTCTCTGCTAATGGCTGTGGCGACTTAACGCAATTGCCTTTTTCATACGCCGGATGGACCAATCCAACGGTGCGTCAATTAGAGCAACGAGTCGCGGCGTTGGAACATTGCGATGATGGTTATGCAACGGCATCGGGCATGGCGGCCATTTCAGCGGTGTTTTTCTCATTATTAAAATCCGGTGATCATCTCATTATTGCCGACGTTTGTTATGCGGCAACC
Organism: Gammaproteobacteria bacterium; assembly: GCA_013214945.1. Lineage (NCBI taxonomy): Bacteria > Pseudomonadati > Pseudomonadota > Gammaproteobacteria > Gammaproteobacteria bacterium. The sequence continues at coordinate 187,731 of JABSRT010000003.1, read as the reverse complement.
AATGAGTTGGCATTACAAATTTTGCCTTCATTTGGGATTGAGGTAAGCGCGGTTAATCTGTCAAACATAGCTGACGTTGCTGCGGCAATAAAACCTAATACTCGGCTAGTTTTTGCGGAAACCCCCTGCAACCCCCTATTAAGACTCACGGACTTGCAGGCGCTTGCTGACCTATTAAAACCACAACACATTTTATTGGCGGTCGACTCAACGTTTGCAACACCCGTTATTACTCGTCCTGCTGATTTTGGGGTCGATTTAGTCATTCATTCATTAACAAAATTCATCAATGGTCATGGCGATGCGTTAGGCGGCTGTGTGGTTGGCGAAAAAAAACTGATCGAGTCAATTCGTTCAAGAGCCGGCGTATATCTCGGGGCAGTAATTTCACCGCATAATGCGTGGTTAATTATGCGCGGCATTGAAACGCTTTATCCGCGCATGAATATGATGTGCCAATCCGCCCATCAAATTGCAACCTGGCTTGAAAACCATCCGCGAGTTAGCCAAGTTAACTACCCTGGTTTGTCTTCTCATCCGCAATACGATTTGGCTCAAAAACAAATGGATCAACCGGGCAGCGTTATCGTGTTTCAAGTCAATGATATGGATTTGCTTGAACAGCGTTTTTCGACCGAGGCCAAGATATTTTATTATGCTTTTTCAATTGGCCACCAGAGAAGCCTTGCGGTTTTAATTCGAACCGATGAACTGATGTCTGCGACCTATCGATTATCGCCAGAACAACAAGCCGATTACCTGCGCTATGCCGGTCAAGGCGTTATTCGTTTATCGATTGGTTTGGAAGCCGCCAGTGATTTGATCCAAGAGTTAACCGAAATGCTTAGATGAGTTTGCGCTTGTTTAGTGCATTTTGTTCTGGAGCACTAAATAAGTGCAGCGCCTGTGGCTGCTGCAATGGTGCTGCTATAGTGCTGGGCCAAAAACTGCCTAAGCGCTAATTTTCCAAATTACTGCGCCGACATTGAGCAACATCAGTGGCAACACTAACATAAAAACCGAAGATGCAAACATTACAATTTATATTAAGGTCATGAAATTTAACAAATTTCATACAACTTACTAAGCAATGGTAACGTCAACACCAACTGACTAACTCCGAGCACCAACATAAGTTGTTAACCGCAATATGAGTGCTTATCACTTGCCGCGTTGAAAATAATAACGGCCTTGCTTAACGCTTAATATTTCACGACCAAAGTAGTGCACGTCCGATGAGTAAGTTATTGAATTTATACTAAGACTTTAGCCGTATGTGAGGTAGTTCTTGATTAAGGTACTCTTGCCCGCTCAGGCTAACCCAGCCTAGCATGCAACAGCAACGATGCTGTTGAATATACAATCAATAAAAATAAATTAATAATGAGGAATGTTATGAAAAAGTTCATGAAAACCATTGCTGCAGGTGTGGTTCTTTCATGCAGCTCGTTAGCTGCAACCTACTCTTTTGCTGGCGAATCAGCACTAGAGAACATCCTCAATACGGGTGAATTAAAGGTCTGTTTCGAAGCGGGTTACATGCCTTTTGAAATGAAAACCAAAGACGGTCGTTTTATTGGTTTTGATATCGACTTATCAAAACATATGGCGCGTTCTATTGGCGTAAAATTTGTGCCTGTAAATACCGCATGGGACGGGATCATCCCAGCATTGCAAACCAATAAATGTGATATTATTTTGGGCGGCATGACTATTACCCCAGAGCGAAATCTTAAAGTTAATTTTTCTTCACCTTACATTGTCTTGGGCCAATCACTGTTAATTTCACCAAAATTAAAAGGCGAAATTACCAGCTATAAAGATCTTAATGACCCTAAATACACCGTCGTATCAAAACTAGGCACCACAGGTTCATCGGCTGCCAAGCGTTACATCTCTAAAGCTAAAATCGATCTATACGAGACCGCTGTCGACGCTGTATTACAAGTAACTAATGGTAAGGCTGACGCTTTCGTTTATGACTTCACATACAATGCAATTTATGGTTCTCAGCATAGCGATAAGCTAGTTCACCTCGACACACCTTTTACTTATGAGCCACTAGGCTGGGCTGTTCGTCAGGACGATCCTAACTTCCTAAACTTTTTAAATAACTATTTACGCCAAATAAAAGGCGATGGTACTTATGACCGCATGTACAACAAGTGGTTTAAGACAGATGGTTGGTTGAAAGACGTTCAATAAACACATTTTTGGTCATCTTAATCTGAGCAGCCATCATCGCTGCTCAGTTTATTAGAATAATTAAGAGAAGTAATAACATGCAGTCTAAATCTGGTCGCTGGATGGGGCACGGTATATATGCCTTATTGATGTTGACGTTGGTCGGTGCGATCTATTTATCTGGCAAAAGTATTAATTACAATTGGCACTGGGACAGATTATGGCCCTACGTCATCAATACTGAAATGCAAGATATCCCAGCCGAAAGCGATGGTACAGCACTTGTCGCTGATAACGGCACCATCACCATTGAGTTTGACAATGGTGATACCCCGCAAATTATCACCCAGTACGACAATAAACTAGTCAGTAATGGCGACTTGATATTTCAAGGCGACAGCGTTGCACAGCTTAATAATTGGCGCTTTGGTCCGCTGGCGCTCGGTTTATGGATGACCATAAAAATATCTTTCGTGTCGCTGTTTTTTGCCCTGTTGTTGGGGCTAGTCTTTGGATTAATGCGGGTATCGAACAATACCGTTGCTCGTGATTTGGCCTTTACCTACGTTGAAGTTATTCGTGGCACCCCACTGTTAATTCAAATATTTATTGTCTATTTCTTTATCGGCACCGTGCTCGATTTAGACAAATTCACGGCCGGTGTCGCTGCCCTTTCCATTTTTACTGGCGCCTATGTGGTCGAGATTATTCGAGCGGGCATTCAAGCGGTTCCGGTTGGTCAAATGGAAGCTGCGCGCTCAACGGGTATGACATACTATCAGGCAATGACCTATGTGGTGCTGCCTCAGGCGTTCAAACGCTCATTGCCCCCGCTGGCTGGGCAATTTATTAATTTAATTAAAGACTCTTCGTTGGTTTCTGTCATTGCAATAACGGATTTAACAAAAGCAGGACGAGAAGTGGTTAGTGGCAGTTTTGCCCCTTTTGAAGTGTGGTTTACTGTAGCTGCATTGTATTTATTATTGACGGGTTCGTTATCATGGGCCATTCAACTGTTAGAGAAGAGGTTATCAGCCAGTGACTAGAGAATATACCGGCGATAACATGATTGTCGCGACCCATATTGATAAGTTTTATCCTAACGGTTGCCACGCGCTTAAAGATGTTTCAGTGACCGTTAAACGTGGCGAAGTGGTGGCTATTATTGGCCCTTCGGGTTCAGGCAAGTCGACCTTGTTACGTACTTTTAACCAGCTTGAAGAAATCAGTGCTGGCAGCATAATGGTTGATGGCGTCGACATGTATGACAAAGCGACGGACATTAATCAGCTGCGTGAAAATATCGGCATGGTATTTCAAAGCTTTAACCTTTTTCCACATAAAACGGCCTTAGAAAATGTGATGCTTGCACCACTAAAAGTGGCCAAGCGTCCACTTAAAGAGGTCGAGGCACAGTCAACGTTGTTAATGAAGCAGGTCGGATTAGCCGATCGTATGAACAACTACCCATCGCATTTGTCGGGCGGCCAACAACAACGCGTAGCAATTGCACGGGCGCTCGCGATGACACCTGATTTAATGCTATTTGATGAGCCAACCTCGGCACTAGATCCAGAAATGGTTGGTGAAGTGCTCGACGTTATTAAAGGCTTAGCCAAAGTGGGAATGACCATGGTTATCGTGACTCACGAAATGGGCTTTGCTAAAGAAGTGGCTGACAGGGTCGTATTTATGGAAGACGGCGCGCTGCTGATTGATGATGTCCCAAGCAAAATATTTGATGATCCAGCACACCCTCGTTTAAAGCAGTTCTTGGCTAAGGTGTTGTAATATTACTTGGGTGATTAAGGTTCGAATATAGGTAACTATTCGAGCCTTGCCCTGTTATTGTCTTGCTCCTGCGAGCTCAGTCTCGTAATTTACTATCCAAGTTCACGCTCAAAGTTAAACATACAAGCGATACACAGCGTAAATAACAGCCTTGTTATAGACAATTGAACAGTACTTAATTTGAGTTCTAGATAGGAGGGTTTTATACCAATTTCGTTAAATTAAGGGCCCATTTATTAACGAGGAAAACGGATGAGAACAAGGCATTTATTTACGTCTGTGGTCATTCCACATAGAAAATAAATAACGCGGTTATCGTCAAGCTGATACGGATACGTGTCTCTGCTTGAAATAGATTAATTTCACAAATTAAAAGCTCACATCAAATATAGGTGCAAATAAATGAAAACAGAAATATCCGACTGCTTTAAGGATTTATATAGCGAGCTTATTCAAAAACTTATTAAAACAGGGAGGATAGGAACGGTAATTAATACTAACTTAAAGAATCAACCATACTTGAGCTTTAGTGGTATATTTGACTTAAAAATCATTAAAGAATTTGAAGATTTAGATAATTTCAAAAAACTAGTTGAACTTATAAATAAAGCTAACAGTCAAAATAAAGACGTAAAAATTGAAATTTACCCACTAATTTATGGTATTTATTCTGAGGTTTTTGATCACTTAAATAAAGTATCATTAAGTTACAAAATGCATTGTAACGATGATATTAGTAACCTAAAAATTGACGAAAGCATCTTAATAAGTTCAATATCTAATTCAGTTAGCCATGATTTAACTCAGGAAAATATAGAAAAATATATTATTATTTTTGAAAACTTGAAGATTGAAAATGAAATCTCAATTAATGAATACATTAATTTGGTAAAATTAACGAGCGAGGATGTTAATGATAAGTTTGATTGGCAGGTAAATAATTCTAAGCGTGTTTTTAGTGCAATAGAGATAGTAAGCCCTGCTTTAATTAAAAATCAATCTACACCGGTTATTCTTGGTGCCTTATTTCGATTGTATAAGAATGGCGATATTAAATATAATGGAACTTATAAAGCCTCTCTGTCAGACTAGTTGTCGCGCTTAATATTTAATCATTAAATTAAGTAGAGGGCGTGGACTAACTGTGAAACATTATTCAGCACAAAGAAAAGAATCGGCTCTTCAGAAAATGATGCCACCTAGTAATATACCGATCACCCAATTATCTATCGAGATGGGTATTGGTGAATCAACCTTGTATAATTGGCGTAAACAAGCAGTTAATAAGGGGCATCTAGTGCCAGGTAATGGAAAGAATGCTGAACAATGGTCTTCAGCAAATAAGTTCTCGGTAGTGTTGGAAACAGCGTCTTTAAATCAAGCCGAATTGGCAGAATATTGCCGTAATAAAGGCCTTTACGCAGAACAAATAGCAGCTTGGCGAAGTGCTTGTATGGATGCTAATTCCAATGTTAAGGAGCAGGAAAAAGCCTTCACCATTGAAGCTAAAAAAGACAAAAAGCAGATTAATCAATTAGAAAAAGAACTGCGTAGAAAAGATAAAGCGCTAGCTGAAACAGCTGCGTTACTGGTGCTAAGAAAAAAAGCAAATGCGATCTGGGGGGAAATCGAGGACGAATGATCCTTGACTCAGTTCGCGTTCAAGCGGTTGAATTAATTACTGAGGCTGTTGCTTCTGGTGCGGCAAGGTTTAAAGCCTGTGCCGAGCTTGAAATCAGCGTTAGAACTTATCAGCGGTGGATTGTTGATGGGAATATAAAAACAGATGGTAGGCCGAATGCCCAGCACCCTGAGCCGAAAAATAAGCTGTCAAAATCTGAGCGAGACAATTTACTGGCCGCCGTCAATAGTGACGACTTCAAAAGCTTGCCACCAAGTCAAATTGTCCCTGCACTGGCTGATAATGGTATTTATATTGCGTCTGAATCGACATTTTATCGTGTTCTTCATGAAGAAAAGCAGCAAAACGCTCGCGGGCGTAGTCAGATAAAAGAAAGAAAAGCGCCTACGACACATTGTGCTACAGGGCCAAACCAGGTGTGGTGTTGGGATATCACTTGGCTACCGGGCCCCGTAAAAGGGCTGCATTTTTATCTGTATTTGATATTAGATATATTTAGTCGAAAGATTGTTGGGTGGGAAATTCATGATGATGAATCAGCAGAAAATGCGTCGACATTAATCAGAAAGACCCACTTAAAAGAAAGTGTTAGAGATAATCCGCTTGTGCTGCATTCGGATAATGGTAGCCCGATGAAAGGCTCCTCAATGCTTGAGACCCTTTATAGTTTAGGCGTAGCATCGTCATTTAGTCGTCCTCGCGTGAGCAATGATAATGCCTACGCCGAGTCGATTTTTAAAACGTGCAAATATAGGCCTGATTATCCTTATAAAGGATTTTTAACAATAGATGAAGCACGTGATTGGGTATTGAAATTTAGCCACTGGTATAACTTCAACCACAAACATAGCGGCATCAAGTACGTCACTCCTCATCAAAGACATTCGGGGTTGGCGGACGCAGTGCTAACAAACAGAAAAGAAGTTTATCGACGTGCTAAGGAACGCAATCCTGAGCGTTGGAGCGGTGACACCCGAAATTGGGATTTACCGCAAGATGTGCACCTAAACCCTGAACGAGAAATCGTCAAAGTTGAGAGTGCATAACGTAGTGATCGCGACAACTAGTTTGACAAACACCGAAAGAGGGTAAACATTTTTATAAGGGCAAAGTATACTTATCCGACTCAAACTCCTCTGAAAGTGATTATAGAGAGCATACGCCTTATGTTCAGCACGATGCATGGCAACTTTATACAATAAAATCCTTAGAATCAGAAAAATTCTCTGACTATATATCTAAGTATATTACCCCTATGCATAATTTTGAATATAGTTGTCACATGTACAATATGGTTGCCTCATCCGCTCTTCAACTAAAAATTCCTTTACTTTTTTTTGTGATTGAGTCTTTCTTTTCCGATGTGCAATCAGAAGTGTCATTCAGAGTTCCTCTTTATATTACAAATTTACTTAATGAGGACGATAATTTTAGAGGTACGCTTAAAAAACTATATGATGTTAGATCTAAGGTAGCTCATGGGGACTTAAAAGAGGCTGATAAAATCATATCGAAGTTATATAAAAATGGAAATTTAAGTAGCAGTGGATTTTCAGGAGCAACAATTTATTTAGATAATATTGTAAATAGACTATGGATAAGGTTGCTCGATCTTAATTGGAATCCTGCTAAATCAGCAGAACTAATTACGCCTTATTTAATTGGTCATAAGAATAACTAGTTTGGTATCCTTAGGTGCTTATCTTGGCAATATTTTTTGCTCATAAAAAAGCACTAGCCTGACTGTATGCACAGTGGTATAGCAATTTTAGAGCTACTGCCTAGTTTCTAGGGACACGTATCCGGATCAACTTGGGTTATAGTTTGTTTAAACAGTCAAGAATGATCAGTTAACTATAGGAGTTGGTCTTAACACGTTGAACAAGGGGCGAATGCTCTTAAACTAACTATCAGAGATTCAAATCAAGTAGTTTTTTATCATCAACTTCTAACCAGTAACAAGCTATCACCGCCCCTTTTATCTTATTATTTTTGCGCACTGACTCCCATCAAATGCTCAACCTTTACCACGCGCTTAAAACCAGCGGCTTTAAGCCGACGAATAACGCCGTCAACAAAACTGCTGCCTTTCTTTACGACATGTGGGTTGCCGGTGTAATGGAAAAGCCGTCCGTCGCGACGTAACACCCGAAAGATCTCGCTATAGAACTCTTCACTATAAAGCTCGCCGGCCAGCGAAAAACGCGGTGGATCGTGAATAACCGAATCAAAGGAGCTATCGGCCATGGTGGTGATCAACTCAAAGCTGCTGCCCTGACGTTGCACAATTCCCTTTTTGCCTAAATCTTTTGACCAAGGATTTTGCGCACGTACTCCCATTACCGATGAGCTCAGCTCAATAGTAAGCACTTCGCTGGCGCCTAATCGGTGAGCAGCAATGGCCGCATAACCCAGTCCGCTGCAACAATCGAGTACCTTGTCGCCACTGCGCACCGCCTGTTGCGCCATTTCAGAAGCACTAACAAAAGGGTCGGTGCCCTTTGATATATGCATTTTTACACCACTAATTTCCAGCAGCGGCGATCCGTCGGTAGGAACAAGCTTGTAGTAACCAGCGCTGCGATCTTCAATCGGATCCATCTCGCCGTCAGTACAAAGGTATATTCGCTGGGTCTTCTTAACGATTTTTTTGAGTTCGCTAATCGAAAGTAGGTTGTCTTCGTCAAGTACTAGGCCTTGATCACTGATGGCAAAGTCCTGCTCGGTAATATTGAGATCAGCAGAAATTCGGACACTGGACTGGCCTTTGGCGATGGCCTCCAGCGCCTGTCGAGCATTTGTGGTATGAAGGTAGTACTCAAGCATATAGTTCGTCTATCTCGTTAAAAATACAGCCACTATTATACACTTTTGCGTTAGACAGGCTTAGTTAAATAGATCATTTAAGTGCATTGTTAATGCATCAGAGTGCTGGTCACCAACTCAATAAATGCTTAGCCCCTAATTTAACAGGCAAGTGCATCAGAGATTTGACCTTGTCGTGCGCAGTACACGTTAATGTTAGCCGCGCACTCATTGCCAGTCTAATCCCGAAAGGTATTCAATGCGATGAGAGCCGTCTAAGGCATTAGAAAAGATTTCACTGGCGCTAACATGACATTGTCGCTCGAGAATATCCGGCTCGCTCCAACTGGTCAGTTGCTGACCGGTAGGTTCTAGTAAGTCGCGTTGATAACCCCAGTTAACACAAGATAATATGCTATCAATGGCATTGTCGCGCTGACAAACAACACAGGTTTCAAATGCCACTTTAATATCAAGACCATCAATCCCCAAACTATCACCGGTAAACGGCGTATCATAAATAGCGACTGTTGATGCCCTCGTCGGGCGCCCAACCCAAGGTTTATCATCACTATCAACTGGGGTTTGATGGCTGCCATAGCCATGTTCAAGTAGCCCATTGTCATAAAATGGTGAATCAGTATTATCTGGTACGTCGATTTGAATAGGCTCTTCACCGTTTGGTCGTTTGATATTAGCAGCGCGTACTTGCAACAAACGATAACGATCACATTGCGCAATATTGTGACCACTAACCTGCCCTATGTTATTGGCAAAAAAATGAATTTCTACTCCAATACCGGTCGCGTCATCTTTAGCAATATACCCCGCCAATTGGCCACTATTATGAAACCAAGCTTTGGAAATAACTAAAATCCCCAAAACATTAGATTCAGACTCAAGAGGCTTATCAGCAAGAGACTTAACAGTTAGAGAATTAGCAGTAAACGAATCAGATTTAGAGAAAATTACTGGGCAAACTTTGTCTGGTAACAGCTCTTGAGCGCCAACGACCTGATTTATTAGAATTACCAATAAAGTGGTTAACTTGCTGACAAAGCTGGTCATAGTATTTCCTCACGCCACTTTTACCTAAGTTGAAAGTGCTTATTATCACTTGTGCCTTAGTCAGTGTAGCAGTTAGAAATTGACATAAACGGGCGCTAACGAAAGTCCATTGATGGCCGAAGGGTGACTTAGATGAATGTAATAGCATGAAGATTAATGGGGTCTATGGCTGTTTTATTACCGAGGCTTATCCCTATATAATATCTAATTTTATAGAGACGTCAGCCCCATCGTTTAATAATACCCATTATAAATAAGCAGGAGAACAGACGTTAATATCACTTTCAACAAAGTGATTAAAGCTTTGGCTAAGTACCTGACCATTTGGCCAATATAACTCTACCACGCCAGATAATGGTAAATAACGGGAGGTATACAATGTTCCCCACCCTTGCCATTCGCTTGATTTTCGCATCAAAGGCGATTGCAGAAATAAACTAACCAAAGAGCTTGCTGCTTGGCGTGGGTCTGATAAACATGTCGACAAATATTGCTCTCGTACATAACTATCGGCTATGGCATCAATATCATCAATAGCGCCGCCTTGTTGATGATTAGTCGCAAATGAGACCGACGTTACTTGAACTTCCTCTCCCGGACAAAGCAGCACGGTTTTAATGTTACCCGTGCAATCAACCAGCGTGACATTATAAGCCATATGAATAGGCACCCGCTTTAATACCGCCACCGCTTCATCGGTACTTCGACAAAATTCCAAGATATAACGCAAAACCAGTGTTATCGCAAAACCATTACCATGCCGGTGTCTGCCACCATAAGCTAAAGAAACGGCCAAACCGTGCTCATTCATGCCATCTAAAATACCCCATAAGCAATCGGCCATCGCGATCACTTTGGTGCCATTCCAGTTAGTATGTAATAACAAACGGTCACACAACTGTGCCGGAAAATCATAATTACGCACCAGTTCAACAATGTGATGAGATTTCCCCGCCTGCGAGCAACCAGCACGAAAAACCGGGGGATTGTATAAACTTAAAAATTGTCCAGTTTGCTCATCCCCCCCTAGTGCATGACATAACCCATCATAAGTGGCGAGTAATTCTGGCATATAATGTTGTAACTTATCACGGCCTTGCTCGGCGCTAATACGCTGGGTTGAGCGACTAAACCAACGCTGATATGCAGGTTGGTTTTTGGCATAAATTAATGCAAGCTTTTCACCGAGGTAATGTTCAACCAGCGAAGAAAACCCCAACACTGGGGGCTGATTACCCATTGAAGTTATCTTCGTTAGGGATAGTCAAACTAGGCTCTGGCGCCATGACATGTTTAGTTGCTCGTGACGTTTTTTGCATTGGACCTAAATTATCAAGATAACCATTCCCCCGCAGCTCTTTGTTATAAACGGTAAAATTAACTTTGCTGTCTCTAAAGCTTTTTAACGGCTGGCCCAAATTACGCAAACCAACTTCTCGCTGACGCCGAACTAAGTCAAAATCAATCTCTGTGACTAAGAATTCATCAGTACCACCGGCTTGATGAACAACCCGCCCAGACGGGTCAACAATACAAGATTGGCCAACGCCACCAACCCCTAGCCCATTGATGTCGATAATATAGCTTTGAAACATCGCCCCACTGCTGCGCGCAATATTTAATTCAATGTCACGGTCGTTTGTCCCCGTTAATACCGGATGCAATATTACTTCTGCGCCCATTGAGGTTAAGGTTCTAAGCACCTCAGGGAACCACATGTCGTAACAAATGCATAAACCAAAGCGGCCAGCGCCGGGCACATCAAAAATCACAAACTCATCACCGGCTTCAACATTTTCTTCAAACGGACAAAATGGGAACATTTTTCGATGACGGGCAATGACTTCACCTTGCGGATTAATCACCGGCGCCGTATTAAAAATAGCATCATCTCGTAACTCAAAAATAGAACCTGGCACTAACCAAATATTATGTTTGCGTGCCATATTACAAAAGCGCTCTTCCGTAATGCCTGGCATAGTCTCAGCATAAGCATGCAACGGACCATGAGCGGCTAATTCGCTAATCAAAACCATTTCTACCCAAGGGTATAAACTCATCAACACATCGATACGTTCTTCAATCGCATCAACATTGCTGCCATGTTGCAATTGCATTTGTATGCCTGCAATACCAAATGGTGTCATAATTATTTTTGTCCTATTGATTATCTTTCATGGAGTTACTAAAGCTGCTAACTCAAAATTTTAGATTTATTTTTAATGTCGAAAACAGCCAAGTGAACTGACCTGAGAATTTTAACAAATCGCCTGAAAAACTCATGATAGGTTTTATAAAAAGCCCGCCATAATCCCCTCAATTATTTAACTCAGGGATTATGCGCGCGCTTACATATTGCTATACACCAGCGGATTACAAATGCAGGGGTTTACTGATAAAAATTGTCATTCATTGAACGGCCAACATTGTGGCAGTTTGTGTTAAAAAATCTTAGTGAGAATATTGTCGTCAGACAAGCTCGGATGCGCGCCAGAGTAAACATCCGATGATTGGAACTGCCCTTTCATTGCTGCGACCCAATTTTTAGCACGCGGAGTCAGTTTATCTGACGAGGTTTGCAAATGACCACGAACTAATAATACGCCCATGTCAGCACCTTTATAAAGATATTCACCCGGTCCTAATATACGTAAAAAGAAAGCTTCGTCCATGCCCGACACATTACTCCAATCGGCAGTACGGCGAACTAGTTCTACGTCATTATTGTTGGTTGTGCGCCATATACCTGAACGCGGTACTTGAGAAAGAATCCTAACATCGTCACCGGTGTGTTTAAATATCACATGGCTCCAGGTATCAAAATCACGCCAGCGTTTTTGGATTTCTTTAATGTTAATGTCATAATCAATGCCCATATGCTCTAGCAAATGGAACATGAGTAATGGCACGCCACCGTACTTTTGGGTCAATAAGTTGGTAATCGGCGAGGCGCCACTGATGCGCGGATTAAGCTCACCTAGATACATGCAGCCATCTTTTTTATCGATCAGGTAATCAATACAGAAGGTGCCTTTATAACCTTCTTTATAAAGTCGCTCGCCAAATTTTTTCACCATACGCTCTAACTTAGTACGCGCTTTGGCATCAAGAATATTGACAAAACCCTCATTACCACACCAACCACCTTTGAAAGGTGTCAGCTCTTTATGACCAACTAATTCACTTAAAATAGGGCCAACAATGGTGCCATGCTTGGTCGCGACAGCTTCAACAGTACCGCACCGTGGGTCGATGCGTTTCATCACTTTGATCTCTTGACCAATGATCTGTTTTTCGTGCTGTTGCCAATCTTTTTCTGTGGTAATAAAGAAGGTCGTTTTTCCTGAATCACCATAAGGGGTCTGCACAACAAGATCGTTGCCTAATCTTTTGGACTTGGCCAGCACCATTAATTCTTGATAGTTGTCAGCCGTACCTAACACATTAGGTACGCTAGCAACGCCTGCTTCATTGGCAATTTGTGTGGTTACTATCTTTGAATCTAAATGGTTACGTAGTTTATGTGGAGGCATCGCGAAATTAATACCAAGGTTTTTAGCCAACTGTTCTGTTTTTTCATCAAACATCACCGCCAGCATATGACCGCCCTGACCCTGTCTGGCCATATAGTCATGAGTTTCCTGATGCTCCATCAGGTAGTTTACAACATCTTCCAAACTGGTAAATTCTGGATAGCCACGATCTTTAGGCGTGAACACTCGATGGTGCACACCGTCAAAGCAATCAAAGTAATTAATATAACGCAGCGTCGGCACTAATTGTCCTAAGCCTAGAATATTAAAAGGCGTCGCCGAAACAAAATAAATAGGTTTTTTATAAGTGCGAAAAAATTTATAAATTTCCGTTAAACCATTGAGTTTTTTCATGTCCCTGTTCCCTTAATTTTGTTACGCAACGTTAATAAAAGTTATCTGACTTGTTTAAAAGGTGATAATAAATGAACAGTTACCTAAGTTAAATACTAAACATTAAACCTTAAGTTTGAGAAAGACTAAACTTTAACCAAAAACATCTATCCTCATTAAGCTTTTGTAAATTGCGTTTAATTTTGGATATTTGGGGGGAAATAGAAACAAAAAAGGGCCAGTCATAGGTTCTAGATGACTGGCCCCAAAATACTAACGAGAAACTTAAATTGGCTTAAATAACGGTCAACAAAAATAGGAATAAATTTAGGTTAGTTGAACTTTTATGACCACATATTTACCGACAAATTACCGTAAAAAAACTTCCATTTTATAATAATAAACACCGGCTTTACAAAAACGTTCACTGCATGTATCCATATCAAAACGTTGATAAAAACCTAACGCAGTTTCCCTAGCGTCACACCAAAAACTCTCAACTTGAGTGTTTTGCAACCACTCAATAATATGTTTTAACATTTTCGAGCCAATTCCTTGGTGCTGGTAGCGTTCATCGGTCGCAAATTTGCGTAACTGTGCCTTGTTGTTCTGAAGATAAACTGAAGCGACACAAACAAGCTCTTGATCAATAAAAGCGCCAAAGTCTAAACCAGCGGCATCGCCATCAACATGGCAAAACTCTGGCGGTTTATTAGGCCATAATACGCCATGGCGCAGCGGGATAGTTTGCTGCCAAGCAATTTTTTTAATTTTCATCTAAGTTAAATATCTCATTTTATTTCAATTTCTAGCAAAGAAAACGGATAATCATCAACCTTAACCACATTGTGCTCGACCCCAACGGGCCTAAAGTAAGATGATCTAATCTCAGCCTTGCCGCGATTTCACCGTCATGAGTTTATAGCAGAAATACCCTTTCATACTTGGTACTACAACGTAATCGTAACAGGATATTTTTGGACACTCATAAGCTTTATTCATATAAGTTTTATTCATAGATTTTAGCTAATTGGGCTTGCCCAGTGAAGGTGCTGCTTGGCGAACATTTACGGCATAACTCTGCCCTGTTATTTATTGGCTTCAGCAGCAATAAATATGACTAAAAGAGCAAAAAACAACGTGATAGAAAGGGAGCGAAAACAAAAAAACAATAAAAAAAAGCACCACATTGTGGTGCTTTTAAGTGGCAAGATTAATTAAAATTTATATTTAACACTCACGGTGTAATTTCTAGGTGTGCCATAACGGAACGAGCTAAAGTACCCTACCTGAGTGTAGTATGTTTCATTGGTAATATTAGCCGCATTAAATTGTGCGCTTAACGCATTGGTAAATTCGTAACGCGCCATTAAATTAGCTAACACATAAGCGTCTTGTGTGAATCGCCCCGTAACTCCAACAGGGTTTGTACCCGTTGAATAGGTTTCATTTTGCCAATTTAGTCCGCCACCAATAGTAAGCCCAGCTAAGTCGCCATTAAATTGGTAAGTACTGAACAATTTAAACTGTTTGGTTGGATTGTCAGTATTTATATCGTTACCGTCAGCATCTTCAGCATTGTACTGTGAGTAACCGGCAGTAATGTTCCAGCCATCAACTGGCTGGCCAACCACTTCAACTTCAAAACCTGTACTTTTTGTACCTTGCGCAGTGATATACGCGGTAGTTTGCACTGGAGTACCCACAAAGTCGGTATCAATCTGAGCGACATTATCCTGTTCAAGATTAAATATCGAAACAGTCGTATGTAAACGGTCGTCTAAGAATGAACTCTTTAAACCAATTTCAGCACTTTTACCAACTAAAGGCTCAATAAGTTCACCAGTCGCAGTACGCTCGCTTTGTGGTTTGAAAATTTCGGTGTAGCTGGCATAAACCCGATGTTGGCTAGTAATATCATACAAAGCACCTACATAAGGGATGAACTCATTTTTATCGCCATAATCAACGTCGCCGCCCCAGTCAAAACCTTTACGTAACCAAGTTGCTAATCGACCACCGACAATAAATTTCAAGTTGTCGCTAGCAGCAATACGAGTTGCTGCATAATAACCGCGCTGCTCTGTTGACATATCTTGAGTTTGAGTTTTTTGATCTTCCCATTCAGGTTCTTGTAAGCTACCCCAATCGTAGAAGTTATCAACTAGTACATAGTCATAGCCCCATGCGCTCGTGAAACCGCCGATTGGTTTTTGCGTGAAGGTGTCTGCGTCATGCTGGCTATGTAACGCACCAACAACAAACTCATGCTGTTGATCAAATAGTGTAAAATCACCTTTTAATTGGATATCAAAACTGTCTTGCTTTGATTCCCCATCACTGCGATAACGCTGAGCTTGTAACCCGGCGCCAGTGTCTTTATCTAAACTGCCTGATACATACAATAAGCGCGTATCTTTTTCATATTTTATTGCGTTGTAGTTAGCAATAATTTCCCAGCCGTTATCCAATATATGATTGACGCTAGCGAAGTAATTAGTGTTTGTTGTTTCCCAGCGATTCCAGTCCATCGCTGTAGTATCTGATACATCCCAGTCGGTGCGAGTGCCATCCGAGAAAAAGGCAGGCATCAGCCCCCATACGGCTCCTTTCGGATCACTGTGCTGATAGCTAGCACCGACACGCAATAATGTTGAATCTGTAACGTCAGCTTCTAGAACACCGTAAAAAATCTCTTTATTGTCTTCATAATAATCAACATGAGACTCCCTAGTGAGGGTTCTAGCAACAACACGACCACGAATAGTGCCTTCTTCGTTTAATCCTGATGAAATATCAGCGGTAAGACGTTGTAGCCCCCCACTGCCAGTCGCCACATCGACATAACCTGTTAGCTCTGCACTGTCAGCATGCTTTCGTACTAAATTAATCGACGCTGAAGGGTCACCGACCCCCGTTAATAAACCCGTTGCCCCACGTACAAACTCGATCCGCTCATAAATAGCGGTATCAGCAACCGTTTCACCGGAATCACCACCCAAACTCCAAGACGTTGGCACGCCATCGATTTGGTAACTGTCAACGCTAAATCCACGCGAAGAAAAAGAATTACGAACATTATCAACTTCTTCAGAAGTGACACCCACGGCATTATTTACAGCATCCAAAATAGACGTAATATTCTGATCCTGCATACGCTCATGCGTTAAAATAGACACCGATTGTGGTGTTTCTAGCAGTGATAAACCAAGGCCAGTAGCAGTGTCTAACGATTGAGAAACACTGTATTTACCGCTGATTGTAATCTCTTCTATGTTGTCATTTTCCTGAGACGAGCTGACATTTTCAGGCTGTGCTACTGCATATAATGGATTGAGGGCCAGCATTACAGCTGCTGAAAGAGGAAGATATTTAAACTTCACGTTAATACTCCAAAAGAAACATAAACCAAAAAATAGGCGCGAACAGTATCACAAATGATAATCACTTGTATTACTGAGTGTCTTTTATTTTCATATATAACATACCATTACGATATATCATTATTGTGCCAACTATAAATCGAGGGAACACAGGACAAAAAATTGCTTCCTTTTCTACTATCAAGCAGACAGAGAAATACCAGAGAAATATTTTTAGCCACTGCGACGCAACCGTCAGATTAGATGTTTAACGATAGGAGCTTACCTGGCTTGTCACCATTGATGAATATTGCAATAAAATGGCAGATTAGATTGAGAAAAAAACACATGAAATTTCATTGATTAGGTTAGCTAATTAAAATTGTCCTTAATGGCGAGTCAGGCAACAGAGTAACTATATAAATCCTATTTAATTGATCACTTGCCAAGATTTATATTACACGTTATCCAGTTGCAATAATTAACGCCGTTTACCTTAAGTCACACCGAAAAAAAATAACTACATTGTGCTCGAACCCAACGAGCCAACAATAGAATCATCGCCATGCTGATGCCACTTAGTTTCAGTTGGTGTTTATTTACAAGCCCCAATATACTCCCCATTTGCCACGACTTTAATTTTCATTTTAATGTCACCTTCGGTGCTGGTTATTTCGTACCAAGAAGTGAACGTTTTACCATTTAAATGCATTTCGCCAACCCCCTTAGAGGATCCATCTTGGCCAGAACATGCTCCTGCGATCGCGATTTCGTTAGCGCTGACACGTTTCATTTGCCATTTGCATTGTTCGGTATCATCAGGCTCAGGATCAAATAACGAGTCAATGCTCTTAATGCATTCTCTTTCCGTATTTTTCGGAATGTTAGATACCGCCCGGATCATTTTTTCAATGTCAGGAGCAGCATCTATTTCAAGTATTTTAGTTGTGGAAGTGGTTTCCCATAAGCCAAGTTTAAAATCATAACTTTCAGCGTTAACATGACTCGATGCGACGATAATCCAGGCCAGCAACGCTCTATTTAATAAATTGATCATCGATTACTCCCTAAATTAATAGCAGTTATGAAGCGTAGTATATAAAACTATTCTGCGCCGAATAGTTTTAAGCCTAAAAGGTAGATAGGTAGATAGGTAGATAGGTAGATAGGTAGATAGGTAGATATTTTCCTTAGCGAAAGAACGCTTGCATAGCACCGAGCACTGCTTGCGGTTGTTCTTTGTGGGGTATATGACCGCAGTTTTTAAGCAGTAACATACTAGAGTGCCCAGCGGTATTTTTTGAGATAAATTCAACAAAGGCTGACGAGCCGTATTGGTCGTTTTCACCGTGAATAGCTAAAACTGGGCAACGCACCTTGCCAATAGACGGCTGTAAACTCCAATTGGCAAATTCGGCTGACAACCAAACATCCGTCCATGCGCGCAAGACCCATGCTGCTTTAGACCCGTGCCATTTTTCTAACCGTGATAGCTGCCCAGGTTGCTCAAAATTTTTCTTAGCATCTTCTATCCCCTTAATTGTAAGGTCTTCAACAAATGCTTGAGCCGACACCGTAATGACAGCTTCACAATCAGGATCGCGCGCAGCAATATTTATGGCCATGCCACCACCAACACTGTGCCCCAAAAGAGCATAGTGCTGAATAGAGAGGTGGTGTTTTATCGCAGGGAAATACTTTATCGCTTCTTCTGCTATAAATTCTATTGAAGGTAATTCGTCACGCGGATCCGATTGACCAAAGCCTAATCGATCATAGGCAATAACAGGTCGAGATAGCTTTTCAGCCAAGAACGATGGAAAATCTTTCCATAAATCAACACAGCCCAGCGAGTCATGCAATAAAAAGATGGGTGAATCCGTTAAAGTAATTATTGGCGTCCATTTTCTTACGTAAACATTTGCACCAGTAATATCAACCTTAAATTCTTCAATGTTAATTCGACTCATACTCTCTCCCACCTGTAAATGAACACCAACTATATCTTAAAGTTACTGTAGCCCTACCCTCTGGCTTATTTTTGTTATCTGAGTAATTCACGCAGGGTATAATGGTCTTTTAAAATATGCTCCCCTGACCAACAGTAAACTGCCAAGCAACACACCACAAACTAAAATATATCATTTAATCATTGGTTAAATATCCGACCACTCATGCGAAAGTGCCGCCATTTGAACTTTATCGACAAACTTGCCATTGCGATAACCAGCCTGTCTTTTAATGCCTTCATGTTGATAACCAGCATTTTCATAAGCTTTAATCGCCCCATAATTGGTTGAGTAAGCGGTCAATTCAATTCGGTGTAGGCCTAACGTATTAAAACCATAATCAGTTATAAACTTGGTTACTTGCGTGCCAATACCCTTGCCCCAGTATTTTTTATCGCCAATCAGGATAAAATACTCACCACAGCGGTTTAACTGACTGATTGAAGCAATACCGGCATAACCAATAAGCTGGCCAGTTTCTTGACAACAAACCCCAAAAGATACGGTTTTAGGTGAGTCATTTATGCCTGTAAGCCACTTGGAAATGTCTGTTTTTGACTGCGGGTAAGCATAAGATGACAAACTGTACTGAGTCACTTCTTTATCACAAGACCACGCGTAGAACTCATTACAATCGTCTACTTCCAATGCTCTAAATTTTATAACTTTTGATTCCATTAACACTACTCTAATTTATAACGCGACATCGCAACTGACGCCCGACTTATCGCTCTAGGAAATAGGCGTTTATTAAGCCTACTTTATCACTTTATAACATTCCAATTAAAGGCAAAGCCCCAACACCAACGTAGCTAAGTTCATGTTGTTGCTAGCAGTGTTCTACCATTTTTTGTAACGCTTGTTCTGTTTTACTCCAATGGATGTCAGTAGTAACTATTCACCGATATGCCATTTGTTAAGCTTTGATTATTGTCCGCTCGATAAATACTTCTTTAGCCACCAACATACCATTTAAAGCCGCAGGGAAACCTGCATACACCGCCATTTGGATAATCACCTCAGTAATTTCCTCAGGCTTGCAACCAACATTCAAAGCGCCATGAATGTGTACGTTTAGCTGAGGTGAACAATTGCCCAACGCCGTTAATGCGGCAACGGTTGCTAACTCTCGACTCTTCAAGTCAAGCCCTGGTCGCTGATAAATATCCCCAAAAGGAAATTCAATTGTATACCTTCCTAAATCAGGTGAAATTTTGGCTAAACTATCAATAACTTTTTGCCCAGCCTCGCCATCGATTTCATTAAGTTTTTTAAGTCCTGATTCATAACGTTGATTATTCATTAATACTCCGGTTATCGTTTATTGTGTAATTCACCATCAACGATACAACTTAGAGCTAACTCTAAGTCAAGAGCTAACTTCTAACTCAGCAATTTCACTGTAATAGCCAATTTTCTCTTTTAACTTTTTTAAATGAAATTGTTCTGCCGTTATTTTATCTTCTAACATCACCGCATGTTGTTGCAAAATTTGCATGCGTAACTGCGATGTTGACGCCCCTTCATCTCTTAAATTCGCATATTTAAGGATCTTGTCCAGCGGCATATCGGTTTCTTTTAAACGCTTGATAAATTCAAGCCAGATAATATCTTGCTCTGAAAACCAACGGTGGCCACTAGAATTTCTAGCAACATTTTTTAGCAAACCAATTTTTTCGTAATACCTAATCGTGTAACACGAGATATTGGTTATATTTGAGAATTTTTTAATATTCATGCAACCCTCGAAGCCGCTTAATTGTGTAGCGTAACGCAGCTAACATTAACTGTTTTAAATTGTGTTTTAATACCTTGTTTCATGCAGCAGGCTCTGCATGTTTTTCAACAAACTCATTTAATTGAGCTATCGAACTAATCACATATAACGACTTGTTAGTCGATAATGCTGCTAGTTTTTGTAACAGCTCATCATTCCAAAACTTTGGACTCAGTTTTAGCATTTTATAGCTTTGTATCGTTCCTTTTAACACCGAACTGCCCTCAGGCCAGCCTTCTGGTTGAACCAGCAAGCCTTTAACAAAGCGCTTTGTCACCAACCAATAACTGACTGCGTAAGGTAAGTCTATATAGACCAAGGTATCTGCTGCAGCGAGTCGTTGATAAAACGAGCTAATTGGACCCAAGCCATCAATAATCCAACACTCGCCAGAGACTATACGTTGATGCTCATCATCGTAGGTTTTACGATCGACCTGTTCGCCATTTTTTTTATAGACCATTGAATCTAGTTGATGCAAGGGTATTGCGGTTACTGATGCCAAATTTAGACTTAATGTCGACTTGCCACTGCCCGGCTTACCAAAAACTGCTATTTTTTTCATACTAACTCCATAACTGAGACTAATCCCAAAAGGCAGCAATAAAAAAACCCGCCTCTTGGGCGGGTTTGACAATGTTAAAACGCATCAAAAATCCCACCATTGCTATGCAATGATGATAATTCGGACTATTTGTTGCGCAATATTTATATTCATAAATTTATACTGATAGATGCCCATATTAATGTCAACTGCTAATCAATGGCACATGAATTTGGCTATGTTAACGCTGGCGTCTTTCGCCAACCTAACCAGCTAACACCGGCTAAGTTTGGTTTAGCTTATTGATCATGAATTTCAGAATCTTTAATGGCTATACCTAAAAGGCCATTTAGCATAACCTCATTTTTAAAAGAATCATAAAATGAAAAGCCACATTAATGAAATTTACCTGCCAACTTCAACCTTGGTAATCCGTGATAGGTCCGTCTGATTAGGCTACTTTTGGGGTTCCGGTAATACAGGGGGCGTGCTATCCATGTAAGTTAAGAAATTATCCCAAATTTCATGGGTTCTTTGCTTGGTTAACTTCGTTTTACAAGAAAGGGCCATTACACCTCGAATTGTACCTTCACGCCATTGCGTATAAACAGAGTCACAGTGAGATGACATATAAGCCTGCCAATTATTTTGAGCCACCTTAATTGACGCGATCAGTTCAGGATCATAAGAATTATGCTCGACGCTCACTTCCAAATATTTAACTAACTCAGTGTTAGCCAACGCTAACTCGATCGATGCACAGTGGTTAATTTCAAGCGTCGTTAAAGCATATTTACAATCGGCAACAGGCTCCGTAGCCACGACCATAAACGAAAAACTAGCTAGAACTAGACCAATAATTTTTTTCATAACTTGCCTCATGCATACATAAACAGAATAACTGCCCACAGGTACTAGCATAAATAACAACGCCACCTTAGCGACTCAGTCTGGTTTTGATCATTATCTGCTACAGGCAATCTTGACTCATCAGACATCGTATAACCGCATAATGTAAGCACACAATACTAATGAATATGAGCTGACAGCGCTAAACTTCAATATAGCCCTCTAAATATGAAATAGCTTTACCAGAAATATAAACTCTATCAGCTGTAACGTCACACACTAGATGCCCACCTCGCTTTGATGCTTGATAGGCAACAAGCTGGTTTTTATTAAGATGTTCTGCCCACAAAGGAGCAAGTCCGGTATGAATTGATCCAGTCACAGGATCTTCGTCACCACCATTGGCAGGCCAGAAATAGCGCGAAATAAAATCATACTCTTTTGATGATGCCGCGGCGGTTACCACAACATCATGAGGAGCAAGCTTAATTAAATGCTGCTTATCTTGCTTAACATTAAGAATATCTTCTTCGGTTTCATATACCGCAAAATATGCTTGGTTGTTTATCAGTACCTTAGTGGGCTTTATCGATAACCCTTTGAGTAAGCTTGCTGGAATATCTTCTACCATCGACGGTTTTCGATTTGGAAAGTCCATTTGAATATCATCATTTTCTGTTTTGATAATATTCATCAATCCAACTGACTTTGCGATGATGTTTATTGCTTTTTTATCAGGAAAATCAGAAAAGATCACATAAGCAGACGCCAATGTTGCATGACCACAGAAGTCAATTTCGGTGATTGGAGAAAACCATCTGATTTCATATGATTGATCCTCACTTTTCACCAGATAGGCCGTTTCTGACAAATTATTCTCAGTGGCAATTGATTGCATTAAATCATCATCGAGCCATTCATCAGTAATAATTACAGCCGCTGAGTTTCCTTTAAACCTTGTTTGTGTAAAGGCATCAATAATGTTAATTCTTAATTTCATGCAATCTCCCAGAAATTGTTTAAGCCGTAAAACTCATATAAGTAATGATTATCAGCCAAATTTTCAATATAAATACAATAATTTAGATTATCTAATATATCAATCGTTTAGTTACAATTTAGTGAGGCTAGCATCACCGTTCAAAATCAGAAAGGTCACGGCTATCCTCGAGAATATGAGTTAATACGTACTCGAATGTACTGGGTTAAATTTGCAGGGAGAAATCAATGGCAATGAATTATGTAAACAAGATAATCAGGTTTGCTTCTTATTACGGAAAAGAGGCACAACGTGCGCTAAGTCTTACAAGACCGTTTGATTACTTTAACTTGCTAATATTACGTTGCTCTAACCACCTCAAAATTGTTGGTATAAATTCGTGGACAAAAGCGTCTTCTTCTAACCACATGAGTTTTATCCATTGTTGTACCCCAATGGTCTGAGTGCTAAAGGAATTTGCATTAAGCATGCCATGACTCGCATTAGCTATTAGTTTTGTTGTAACGAAAGCATTGCTTTTTATTTTCCAAGATTCAAACTCTTGTTTAGCATTTACATTTAAATCGTTTTCACCCCATAGAAATAGGCTTGGCACTTTAATGTTTAAATAATCGTGATTTGAATCTGATCTAAAATTATTTAACGCAAATTGATAACGGTCCTTTGTCATTGCATCTCTTCCAGCGAATCTTAAATATTCTTTAAATGATCGACCCTTTTCAAAAAATAAAATTTGCTTAGAATACTCAGCCAAAGCCAGAGTGATTTGATTTTCATTTTCGCCAGCTAATTGGTGTTTTATTTTTGTATAGTACCGCCCTTGCTCAATCCAGTTTGTCGCAAAGCCAACACCAATAAAAAAACCAAATTGTGAATTTTTATTGGCTATGCCAGGTAATACCCAGCCAGCCTGACTAAATCCAATTAGCCCAGTATTAACAGGTTTAAAGTGATATTTGTTTTGAACAAAAGCAATCGCTGCTAGCACCTCAGATTGTCGATCTGCCATCGTTTGATTAAGCCAATTTCCTGAAGAATCACCTACATTTGGTTTGTCCCAACTAAAAATGGCATAACCATTTTGTCTTAAAGGCTCCCATATAAAGCTATAATAACCTTCTGCATCGTATGGCATTGCACCATCACCATGAACAAAAAGTAAAACAGCTTTTGCTGGCTTGCCATTAGTTGCTTCAAGGTAATGCCCAGACAATCTAGTCTGTTTATGTTCAAAAAACATTTCTTGCGCATTACAATATGGCAAAGCAGACAAGACAATAAGTAAAAAAATAAAAAGTTTATGCACCTAAATTTCCTTAAGTAAATGCTGACTGAAATAAGCTAAAGCAGCCTCAACTCTCCTATAAGCTGTGGCCAATGCTGACACAATTTGTTGCGCATTACTCTTTGCAACCAATGTGCTAGCGTTGAAAATTGAACTTGATGACTTTGTTACAAACTCATGTTGGAGCAACTATGTTGTTTACTTTGAGAATAACTTAGCAAATAGTTCTTCAGATTTTTTGAGTCCATCATCAGTAAAAATAACCGATTTCGTTTTCCCTACAGGATCACAAATCAAGCCTTTTTCGTAAAGTCGATTAGTGATTTCCCAATCAATTTGTTTCCATGCACGACATTTATCATGCAATGTCATATACATTAATGCGAGAGCTGCCTCATCGATTTTATCTTCGTCTATTTCCATAATTAACTCCAAGGTTTGCGAGTTTATACGCCTCGTTAACTGGCGCGTAGGTTGGTATGGGTTCACGCTCATTACTTAGGCTGCTTCATATTACGGCATTAAAACTGCAGCCCCTCTGTGGCTTCATTGCTTAATTTAGTGAGCTCTCGGCTTTCTGCTGATCCATAAAAGCTTTTTGCTATTAAATTTGTAACAACCATATGGCGCATGCAGAGGAACCTTCTAAGCATGCTACAGCGCTGGCAATAACTAATTCACAGCATAATTACCAGCTAAAGCCAAACTCAGCGACATGCATTTATTCGCGTCCGATTAAGCGTTCTTGTATGTCACTCTCTGACCACCGCCATGCACGGTAAAAAATAAAGAATAAAGAATAAAGAATAAAGAATAAACAGACAGTTTCAATTAACGCAATAAATACATAGTGTGGGTAAGATGATCCACCAGCCCATATAAATATGACAACAACAATACTCAGTATCAAGTTTGCCCAACGGTTTAATTGATACGGCAAAACGAGGGAAAGAACAATCATCAAGATGGGAAACTCCATCACGACCGCCCCACCCAGCATCAGCCTTGAGCATATTCACCATGACCACAGCCCACAACGCTGAAAAACAATCTTACTGTCAATTTGATTCATCATAGCTCTCCTTTCTAAATCGCCTGAAACGCACTACTTTAGGATATCGTGGCTAGTATGCCCACGCATCAGTAATTGTTACA
This sequence comes from Gammaproteobacteria bacterium, assembly GCA_013214945.1. Taxonomy (NCBI): domain Bacteria; kingdom Pseudomonadati; phylum Pseudomonadota; class Gammaproteobacteria; species Gammaproteobacteria bacterium. The sequence goes on along the minus strand of JABSRT010000003.1, from coordinate 162,394 downwards.
ACGCAGCGCTTATAATCACCAGCTTCTTTTTGGCCAATACCTCTTACTCTAAAATGAGTTGATGCGTGAGCAAGTACCTTAATATCCTCATCAGTAACAGAGAATGTATCAACTAACTCGTTGTTTTGAGCAATAAAATCTACTTGGTATTTGAGTTCTTTAAACTTAAATTCAGTCTCGTTTTTAATATTGCCAATACACGCAACAAAAAGGCCTTCAGTTTCAACTTTGGTGCTTACGTCCGTTACAGTAAGCTTTAAGTCTTCAATAGCTTGTTGTTCAAGCGTGCTCACATAAAAATGTTTATATAAAATAAAACCAAAAATCGCGATCATCAACAGACCTGCGATCCCAAGCAGAATAGGGCTATTTTCTAAATTAGAAAATTTTGCCTGTAACGAGGTACATTTAGGGCATTTTTGTGCTCGTGCGTCTATTTCACTAAAACACATAATACATTCTTTAGTTTTGTGCATAACTATCCTTGTTGCGCTAACGCTTGATTAAAAGACTAAATATAATGAGTTAACATAAGTAACAAAGGAGCATAACCCAACTGTTTTGTCCTTTTAATTTTCATAAGTAATGCCCCTCCGACTTTTGACGTTTTTTAAAACACGCTTGCTGCGACAGGAATAGGCTTAGGTCTGCTGATTAGCTTCAAGATTCTTGATCATTTTTTCTGACAGGTGTTGAAACTGCGCTAATTCGTCGTATGACAACCCTTGGGCTAAGCCTTCTAAAATATAGCGGTCAACCTCAATCACTTGCTGGTAAATTTGTTTACCGTTTAACGTGGCAACAATAAATTGGCTACGTTTGTCTTTTGGATTCTCTTGTTTCTCAATGAGTTCCTCTTTAATCAAGGTATTTAATAATCGAGTAACTTGTGCCTTGTCACGTTGCAACGTGTTGGCAATATCGTTAGCCGTTATGCGGCTGGTGCTTGCTGCTATAAGCTTTAATACCTGCACATGCATTGGCGTGAGGCGAGACTCTAAACTTTCAATTTTGTGAGTAATGTTTTTCTTTAACGCATGAACTAAGTTGAAAATGGTTTCGACAGGGTTTACCTCAGACATAATACCTCCAATTTGATTGACAAGGTCAACTAAATTGCCATATAGTTGACCTTGTCAATCATATAGCAATTTAGCACTGCCGACAAATTATTAGGAATTATAACCATGCCCAGTCAGCCCTTAAAAAGAACCCCTCTCATTCAAAAAATATTGGTAATAGCATCGATTATCACCGTGGTAGCGGGATCATTAACGGGCATTATGACCTATGTAAATCTTGGATTTACTGCGCAATTTTACCTAAACTGGTTAACCTCGTTTGCATTAGCTGTATGCGTTATGTTGCCGTCAGGCTATGTGATGATCAGACTCGTTAGTGCACTTGTCGCTAAAGCATTTTCATCGCTTAGCCAATTAAAACAAAATATTATGATAGGGCTGATGATGGCGCTAATCATGGAATCAATCATGGCAGCCTGCACAGCCGCTAATACTATTGGCTTTGCAGAATTAGAGCTCTACTTTGTCGCTTGGCGTAATGGTTTATTGACGGCATTACCAATAGGGTTAGTACTTAGTGTCTTAATGACCTTAACGATAAAACCTAAATTGGAAAAGTTCATGGCGAGCTAGCGTATTGGCGCTAACAAGGTCTAAATCAACGTACATCATGCCGCTAAGTCTGGCGGTAAGTGTGGCGGCTAAAACCGCAGATTAAGCTGATGATTAACGACAAGGCAATCTAATAACTTTGATTGCCACTCGTCATTAATATCAGGTGAAATAATTTCTATCCGACTTTCCATCACATCGTCAAGCTCAGTTTCAGTTAACGCATCGGTGGTGAGGTTGTAACCGAAAATCCCGTTGTTGGTGATAAACACCGCTTTCATTCGCTCAACCTTTAATCGGGTTAAAAAGCCAATCAGTGCAGTATGGTCAAATACTCGACTCGCTTCAAAACGCCAGCCGATACTGCGATAACCTTCCCCCTGATTCTCGGCTTTAACATAACCACATGCTGGCAGGGTCATGGTATTTACGTCATCAGTACGCGACGCTTCATCGGTGCGAGAATGGACTTTATGATGATGGTGATGCGGCGCTGCGGCAGTTGCTTGCGTTGGCCCTTTTAACCAGCCACTTTGCAATACGCCGTGCTCGGTTAATACCAACTCGGTTGATGCTGCGCAGTGCTCTGCAACATATTGCTCAAGCAGGCCCTGTTCCTCGCCTTGATACAGATCGCGCTTGTTGCCAACCACCAGATCGGCAATTTCAATTTGCTGGTTAAAGGTTGCATGCTCGGTATAACGGGGATCGGTGAGTTTACGGCCATCAACCAAGGTTACAATCTTCTCAAGCGCTAACACATCACGATAATACTCAGAGCTTAATACTTGTAATACTTCAACCGGATGCCCTAACCCCGTTGGTTCAATCAACAAACGATCAGGCTTTGCACGTTTAAGCAATTGATTGAGTGCAATTTGCATCGGCAACCCTGCCGCGCAGCACATACAACCACCGGGCACTTCCGTGATAAATACCTCATCTTGCGCCGGACTCTGGCCCTGAAATAAACTGCCATCGACGCCAATTTCGCCAAACTCATTGACCAAAACAGCCCAACGTTCATTATCGGGTTTGTGTTTAAGCAGATTTAAAATGGCTGAGGTTTTACCTACCCCTAAAAAGCCAGTGATGATATTGGTTGGCACAGCAGATATATCATTAGAGTTCATTACTTAACCTTTTGTATCCTTTAACTAAGTCGTGATTAGCGCTGACCACCGATTCTGAGAATTGTGAAAACTCTACCGGCACCTGTTCAATCGATGCTAAATCAAATCCGGCGCTAATATTACTCATCGGTGGAATGTGGCAATTGCGGGGTAAATATAAGCCGTCAATCACACAGTTATGGCGAATAACACAGCCAGACGCAATGTTCGTTTGAAACACTACACTGTTAAAGCCAATGAAAACATCATCGCCGACCGAGCACGGTCCGTGGACAATAGCCCGATGGGCAATGGATGTTCTCGCGCCAATAGTCACCCCGGCTCCCGCTTTAGAGTGGATCACTACCCCGTCTTGAATATTAGAGTCACGTTTGATAGTAATCGGCTCCATCAGCCCTTGCTCATCGACTTCATCGGCCCTGATCACCGCATAGGGGCCAACAAAAACATTGGCCTCAATATGGACATGACCGCAAATAATCGCGGTGGGATCAACAAAGGCGTGCGGTGATATCACCGGGCTGTAACCTGCGGGATTCTTTCTGATCATCGAAGATACTTCCTTGACTGTGTATATTAATGTGCTGATTTGGCTGTTAATTTAGCTGCTTGTTTGTCTGTAATTGTAGGCTTGGTATTTAATGCGGTTTTTAGCGTTCCCAATACATTAATCCAGTTGCATGCAGTCGGTGCACACGTCATTGATTTGCTAGTTGCGGGCTGAGAAAATGAAAATCAGCTTGGGCGTTGTTGCTGGGTATGGGCCAAACGTTGTTCCGCTTTGTTCATCACTGTCCTTTACTGTTGGCCCTTTATTAAACTGAGTTTAACTCAGCAGTTTTGTAACAAGACAAAGGCGCAGGCTAATACCATGTAGATTCAGTGCTGCTAACTAAATTCTGGTAGGCTACATAAAGTCTAACGTCAGTAATAATCGGCGGTTTTGTGCAACTTGTGGCGAGCGATGCACTAAACCGCCCCCTTCATTGTTATACCACTTTTCACCTTTAAGCAGCGCAACATCACCACTGGCCAGTTGCCCAATCTGCTGCTCGTGCTCATATAACCCCGATTGCTGATCTGATAAACCTTGATTGCCAGTGCCAAGTTTAGTGCGGTTAACATCTTGCTGTTCGAGCCACTCGGAGCCAACACCACTATAAGTTGTTACCAAACGGCACGGCACCTTGTCGACATGAAATCGCGGGCACATCGCACGATCTAACGTGGTTAAGCGCAGGCCGACCCGTTTAAGTTCAAACAAGCAGCAAAACATTTCCACCAGCAGCGCGATGTCTTGACTTAACGCGCTTGCGTGAGAAAACCCACCAAGTTGCTGCTCTACTTCTGCTTGCACATTACTTGGCGTGACCGACATCACCAGTTGTAGAGAGTTGTCACTCACCATCATTAGTTCATCGCATGCTTGGGCTAAAGATGGCGCTAACTGACGCTGCCACACGGCCATATTGGTCAACGGATCATAAATGTCGCCAAACACTTCATGACTGTTACCTTGAACCACGCGACGATAAAGTTCCTGCGTTACTTGCTTGTTTTCAGACACAATATTTGGCTGCGATGGGCTTATCACGCTACTCATGATTGCACCTCCTGTTGTAACTGTGCTTCTGGTGCCTGCTCTGCTGGTAAATGCGCTGAATCTGCTTGATTTTCTTCTTGCCTGTCGACTTCAGCCTCCTCCCATAATGGAAAAGGATCAGGCAGTGTGCGCCAAAAAGAGTGGCCTTTAAGCAACGTTTCATCGTCGAGCAAACAAGCGTCAAGTGCGCGAGTCATCGCGTCTTGATCAAGACCTTGGCCAATAAACACCAGCTCTTGACGCATGTCGCCAAAGGGTTCTTGCCAAGTTTTCGCAATCGAGTCTAGGGTTTCTTGATCGGTCGGCCAGTTTGTCTTCGGCTCAGCCTGCCAAAACATGCCGCCAAAACCATAACGGGCTATGCCACCCGCTTGATTCCATTGACCAGCAAACTGAGGACGCGTCGCCAACCAAAAATAGCCTTTCGATCGAATTAATTTGCCAAAGGTCTCAGTATTGTGCAAAAAATGATGAAATTTTGCAGGATCGAAAGGACGACGTGCGCGGTAACTAAAACTGGCAATGTTGTACTCTAGTGTTTCAGGAATGTGCTCACCGCGTAACTCCTTTAGCCAACCTGGAGCTTGCTGCGCCCGCTCAAACTCAAAACGCCCAGTATTTAACACCTGCTTGACGTCAATCTCGCCTTGGCTAATCGGGATGATCTTTGCCGTGGTATTAAGCGTTTTTAAAATAGCAGTCAAACGAGCAAGCTCAGATGCTGTGACCAAGTCTGTTTTACTGATCAGCAACACATCAGCAAATTCTACTTGATCAACTAACAAATCTGCGACACTGCGCTCATCTTCATCATCGCTTTGATCACCAGTATCGGCTAAATACTCAGCGTCATCGTAGTCTTTAATAAAGTTCACCGCGTCAACCACAGTGACCATGGTGTCTAAAAGAGCAACATCGCCCAGCGATTGGCCATCGTCATCGGCAAAGGTAAAGGTTTCTGCGACCGGTAATGGCTCAGAGATCCCCGTTGATTCAATCAATAAATAATCAAAACGCCCTTGTTTGGCCAATTGAGCGACTTCAATAAGTAAGTCTTCACGCAAGGTGCAACAAATACAACCATTGCTCATTTCAACCAGCTTTTGCTCACTGTGATTGAACGTAACGTCATTTCGCACAGTCGCCGAGTCAATGTTTACTTCACTCATATCGTTGACGATAACCGCGATGCGCAAACCTTGGCGATTATTTAAAATGTGGCGCAGCACCGTGGTTTTTCCTGCCCCCAAAAAACCAGACAGCACAGTAACGGGTAATTTATTGTTGTTTATAGATTGCATTTTAGTTTGGGATTTTATTATTAAACTCACATAGTGTTATGTTATAACATAACCAAAGTAATGAGAAGCGATTTAGATCACAACGTGAATGATCAATGTATTTAGCAATAATCGTAAAATAACATCAGCAATCATCTCGCTTAGGGCAGCGAAAAAAATTGTCAGCAGCAACACGATGGCAACTGGGCGGCGCTTGCGTTAAGTATTGCTTTAGTGAATTTAACCAGCCCATTGATCTAGCGAGCTGATTTTACAAGTGTGAGCACGACAAATGTGCCATAGTGCCTAGTCTTATTCATGAGTGACGATTCATCGCCGCCATTAGAGCCGGAATCACAACAGGAGTATCAAAGCAGGTGTTAAATAATACCCGAGGCAGCCTTTTTATGGTGCTGGCCATGGCAGCTTTTGCCATTGAAGACATGTTTATCAAAGCCGCTGCAAATACTGCTGCTATAGGCCTAGTGCTAACGATTTTTGGTTTGGGCGGCATGCTAATTTTTATTGTGCTTACCTGGCAACGCGGCGAAGTGGTACTGCATCGTGCTATTTTGTCTCGGCCCATTTTATTGCGTGCAAGCTGTGAAGTGTTGGGGCGTTTAACCTTTGCGCTGGCGATCACCCTCACTCCTTTATCGAGTGCCTCAGCACTGCTGCAAGCAACGCCATTGGTGGTTGTTATCGGCGCTGCGCTATTTTTTGGTGAGCAAGTAGGATTAAAACGCTGGTTAGCGATTGTGGCAGGTTTTGTGGGTGTATTAATGATTATCCGCCCTGGCCTTGACAGTTTTGAGGCAGCGTCGTTGTTTGCTCTTGTCAGTACTTTAGGTTTTGCAGGCCGCGATTTAGCAACCCGCGCTGCGCCACCAGTATTGTCAAACATGCAACTGGGTGTTTATGGCTTTTTTGTCTTAATTCCAACCGGCCTTGTGATGTTGTGGTATAGCGGCGATACAATAGAACTCAATACCAGCGCCAGCCTACAGATTTTGGGCGCGGTTATCTTTGGCGTTGCTGCTTATTATTCGCTCACCATTGCCATGCGCACTGGTGAGGTGTCTGTTGTCACTCCTTTTCGCTATACCCGGCTACTATTTGCCATGATTTTAGGCATCGCCGTATTTGGCGAACAGCCTGATGAAATGACTATTATCGGCAGCATAGTCGTGGTTCTTAGTGGCGGTTATACCTTAGTGCAAAGTCGGCGTGCCATGACATTGAAAAAGCGTGAAAGTGTTGGTTAGTTGCTAACCTACTGCTTAATAATATTAAATAGCTCGATCTGAAAATACTCTTTAGCACACATACTTAGTAAATCATCAATAAAATCATTGGATGCGCGACGTTCAATGGTTTTATTTTTTGTAGCTGCTGCTCTTTTACAAGTGTACGAAAATCATGCAAACCAGTATGGCGATTTCATCGACTAGTTCTTGAGATTTGAACCACCCTTTGCAATTATCTTCTTTGTTTTCTTCTCTCGCTATCGTTTCGTTTAGGTTGTGCATAAACCAGCTAATGTCATATAAGCGTGCCGCCACTGTCCGGCATATTCTTCAATACGTTGTAATCGACATTCATCTTTTATTTGCCCACGAAGATACAAATCCACCATCGGGTTACCGTGATACAGTCGATTCCAGTGCTCAATCACTCCATCCGTTGACCAAGCCTGTCCTGCTTCACGGCTAACACGAAACACCAAATGATAATACTTCAGGCATCCTGCCTTTCGCCCTTCTGGCCAGCTAAAGCTGTTGTAAAATAGTCCCGTTATTTTACTGGTTGCTCATGATGACATACACCGCAATATCGATTGAAAAGAAACGGAAAAGTAGCTTAACTCGGTCGATTTATATGGACGCTCTAAGAAGCCCCTTAATATATGTGGGCTATACTATTGAGAGGTGTTTGTGGTAGGTAGGTACTAGCTACCACATTCAAGCAGCCCACCTAATTTTATCGTCAATTATTTTACATAAAAACTCTACAACACATTAAAAACATATAACAAATTGTTATATAAGTACTTTACTGTAACGAAGAGTTCGCATAAAACTGACGTAACTTCAATATAAAGGTGCGAAATATGAAAAAAATCATCACTGCAACGCTATTATCGTTATTAATCTCAAGTACTCAAGCCGGTCCGATCGCTTCAGTAGATCTGACCATTGAGCTAAAGCCGGAGCAAATTGAAGAGAATATTATCGCCAATGATATTTGGTGGTCACCTTGGAAAACATTTCCTGCAGTAACATTGTCACAAGAACAGAAAAAAGTAACTATTGATATGACCTTAAATGGTTATGTTCAGTTGAGAGATATGAACTTTGATGATTCAGAATCCATTCACTTTGGATTTGAAGGCCTAGCGCCAGGGGGACTAGTCAACGCAGCAGATTTTAAATTTTGGTTTACTGAAGGTAAAGACAAAGACGGTAACGACCTTATAGTTGACATAGGTGTATTAAAAGATACCACCGATGACACAATTGAAGGAACACTAACAGTACCAGGTAGTGGTAATGGCAATTTTTTAGCCGGGTTTGACTTCGCGCTTATTCCTACAGGTGATATTTTTATGGAGTTTAAAGACTTTCACCTCGAGCTAATATATAACGGAGCTAATCAATGGGAATTCACCAAGTTTATGCTCGGAGTTGATTCAGAAAATGTCGATCTAGACTCTGTAGACGGAACTGGCACAGGAGATGCGACTCCAGTTCCTGTGCCTTCTTCTATCATTCTTTTGATCTCAGCATTAATAGGAATGATAGGCATTAGAAATAGCAATAAGTTAAAAAATTTCTAATTAACACCAACTCGGAATCAACCTGGCTCTAAATTTTGGACCAATAAGGAGGTTAATTTTAGTGTATTACTTAAGATTAACCTTCAATTACACGAGTTCGTCAACTGCAAATGATTCAGGTCCGTATACATATGCTGAGTCTTTCCGATTTTACAAGGCTCGTTCTAGATTACGTAAGGCCCCATGCATTTACTAACTGTTGCAAGTACAGTGCTTATAGTGACTAGTTTTCTTCTAAGGATAAAGAGCATAGGACTCTAGTGCTTTTTTATTCACGATTTACCTTCTTTGACCCAACTAGGTACTGATTGAAAGGTAGTTACACAAAATTATTTACAGTCTCAAAAGTTATGGCTGTCTAATATTTTCATCTTTTCTTTGTTTTAATCTCTTTGCTTATTGATTAATAACTCAAATTTATCTGCAGACATAGGCCGGAAATAATAAAAACCTTGTGCAGAATCGGTGCTCGTTGCAGCAATAAACGCTTGCTGCTCTTGTGTTTCAACGCCTTCAGCTGTAACCATTAAATCAAGATTTTTAGCTAGGGATATTATTGCCTTAACCGTAATAATATCATCCTTGTTTTGAGGGATATTTTGAATAAAACTACGATCTATTTTAATACGATTTATTTTAAGTTTACATAAGTAACTCATTGATGAATAACCCGTACCAAAGTCGTCGAGTGCAATAGAAACGCCTAATTTTTTTAATTGTGCGACCTTTTTTACCCCGACGTTAATATCTTTCATAATAGCGGTTTCGGTTAACTCTAACTCAAGGTAGTTCGCCGTTAATGCTGTTTCTTTAAGGCAGTTTTCAACAGTGCTAATATAATTGTCGTCTGCTAATTGTTTTGCCGACATATTAACGGACATAACCAGTTTTTGGTGGCCCGCTAATTGCCATACTTTATTTTGATGGCAAGCTTGTAACAACACCCAATCGCCAATTTGTATAATCATGCCAATTTCTTCGGCAATAGGAATGAAAACAGCAGGTGATATTTTTCCTAAAGTAGGATTATCCCACCTAAGCAAAGCCTCTGCTCCCTTTATTTTATTGGTTTTAGGATCAATAATTGGCTGGTAATCAAGAGTGAATTCTTGTCTTTGAAGTGCTTGGCGCAAGTGATTTGTTATTTTTAATTTATTTTTTGCTTGTTGATCGAGTTCGTTAGAAAAAAATCTAAAAGTATTCTTACCTTCACTTTTAGCGTGATACATCGCAGTATCTGCATTTTTCATTAACACAGTAGGCTGTTCGCCATCGTTAGGATAAATTGCTATTCCTACGCTTAAACTTATATGTGCTTCTTGACCATTAATAATAAATGGGCTTTGAATGGTAGTCAGTAATTCTTCCGCTAGCGTACTGACATTATTTGGATCGGTTACCGATTCTAAAATGACAATAAATTCATCACCCGAAATTCTTGCCAGCGTATCGTCCTTGCGCAGCCTACTTAATAATCGAGAGGCTGTTTGCTTTAGTACTTCATCACCCGCATCATGACCGTAGGTATCATTAATTGCTTTAAAATGGTCTAAATCGATAAATAGTACTGCAGCTAACGTATTGAATCTTTTAGCATGGACTAAGATATGCTCTAGGCGATTATTACAAAGGTCGCGGTTAGGTAACCCCGTTAAACTATCAAAAAAAGCCAATTTGTTAATTTTTTTCTCAACTTTACGTCGCCGCTTGATTTCCAATTTTAAGTATTTCGCATTGCGCAAGTTGATAAAGGCTAAAGCAACGGCACCAACCATTAATAAGGTAAATACCTCATCTAACTCCCAATCTTCGTGTTGACGAGATATTTCAACTAAATACTCAAAAGCGTCGTATTCCTGTGCAAATCCAAAAATAACACATGCCACGACCACAATGCAGATAGTTTCGACTAAAAAGCGTGAACGCGAACCTTTTGAAATAATCATTGAATCTAATTTTTCATGTATTTTAGCCATGATTAAAACCCATTTTGTCATTGAAAATAATAATCCTGAGTGCCAGACAAGCGAATTCCCCCAATAACGCTCTTTAAACAATTATAACTCAAGTTGATATTAAGGATTAAAAATTGAACTATTGCTGTAATTTGACGAGGGGTTGTAATATACCGTTCGATCCATTGTGCTAGTGCTAAATAATCAAACTAGCTAAACGTGATTTCATCAGTGTTTTCGATGCTTGCAGTGGTTATTGAGGAACGTATATGTCAGGAATGGGTTTAAATCAACGTACATTATTCAGCTAAGTATGGCGGTTTCATCGAGCAGTGCTTGTGATTTTAAGCGCCCTTTGCAAATTAGCCTCATGAGCTATCGTTGCATTTAGGTTACGCATAAACCATCGGATTACTGTGCTACAGTGATACCAGCGATAGATCACTTCATCCGTTGACCAAGCCAATGCTGCTTCACGATTAACACCCAGCACTAAATGATAATTAGCCGTCTAAAACCGTTGAATGTCTTTTTTGTTTTCCCTAAAAGTTAAGCTCTCAAAATAATCATTACCAGTCAAAATCTTTAACCCACTCACCATCGATATAGGTCTCTGATTCATCTCGATTATATTTAATATCAGCCTTACTGTCATTCAATTGATTTTCCAGATCGACAGTCGCCCAGTTAGCATTTGGTGCTCGCCCGAATATCTCCGACAAATCGATAAAGTCACTAAAATTAGCCACGGTTAGATTAAATTTCCCTATTTCACTGCTGGCGTTTCTATAACCTCTGTCTGCTTCTAGTAATTCAAAGCTCGCTTTCGCAAATTTTAACGACTGTGCGCTTAAGGCACTTGCCCCACTAAAATTATTAATAAATTCTGTTAGTTGTTTTTGCTCTGGTTCAGAGAGATCGCCATGATTATTAATAATGGTAAAATTGCCATTTTGTTGAACCGAAAAGCCAAACTCCTTTCCTACCAATTCAGGAATAGCTTTTTCTAATTGCTGCTTAAAGTCGGCGTACAAAGGTTTTGCTCGCTCCGAAACGTCGTTTACTTTTACCATGGCATCAATGACGTGGCGATCGTGATTTGGTTTATTTAATCGGCTGCGGCTTAAGGTTATTTTAGAGTAATCGACATCTACCGTTTGCGCGGTTACAGGGTCGTCGGCATGATAAATTGCCCCAGGTAATATTTCCGATAAAACTAACTGGCTCTTTTCAGTAATAACGGCAGCTTGTTGCGATTGAATTGGTAAACCACTTGCAGTAACACGGTTGCTTGTATTGGCGCTTGTAAGCATCGCTTTAATAGTTGCACTTGCGGAAGACTTGATATCCATAATTCTGTCCTTGTAAACAGCCTAAAAACATTGTGAAATATAACGTAGCATACTGAAATATAGTCATAATCCTCAACTATATAATAACGGCATGCATCAAAGGAACTTGAATGTTTTTTAGTCTAAATTGTTCTCGAATCAATCCTTATCTTTCTTCACTGCACAAGTAAGTTAGGCGAAACACAGCGAGAAATAACATGATAATAAGGCGTGGCTGGCTATCACCAGAAAACTCATGAACATAATATTAGCCGCATAAGCATCGGTAAGACGGCAAAATCTAGACACCCAAACCCGAATTAGTCACTTAGTAAGTGGTGTACTTAGAACATCAATTCTGGGAAAATTAATTTAACCAATTTCCACCATCAACATTATATGTCTGAGCAACAATATAATCAGCTTCACTAGAAGCCAAAAATACAGCCATTCCAGTTAAATCTTTTGCGGTCCCCATTCTTCCAAATGGAACTGAGTTAGCTGCCTCTTTCTTTTTCTCTCCTAGCTCTAAACCTTCATACTTAGCAAACATAGCATCAACATGCTCCCAATGCTCACCATCAACAACACCTGGAGCAATTGCATTTACATTGATACCATGCTTAATTAAATCCAACCCTACTGACTGATTAAGACTAATTACCGCCGCTTTTGTCGCGCAATAAATAGCAACTAATGGTTCTCCACGCCTTCCCGCTTGCGATGCCATATTGATAATTTTACCACCGTGACCTTGTGCAATCATTTGCTTTGCAGCAGCCTGCAAAGTAAACAACGTTCCTGACACATTAACTGAAAAAAGACGATTGTAACTGTCGGGCGTGATATCGACAGTAGGTGATAAATCAAATAACGCCGCGTTATTAATTAGAATATCTAAACGGCCTTGCACTGCGACAGTTTTCGCAATTGCAGCATCGATACTACTTTGTGAGGTAACATCCATTTGTACCGCGTTAGCCCCTATTTCATTAGCTGCTTGCAAAGCCATTTCAAAATTAATATCGCCAATCTTAACGGATGCGCCTTCGGCTATATATGCTTTAGCGAACTCCTTACCTATCCCTCTTGCTGCACCTGTGATTAATGCAGATTTCCCTGATAACCTTTTCATTTTAATCCTTCTTAAAAGACTTTCCATATTCACATCAGCCGAAATTTCAAGCTAATCATTAATGCATGGAGATAAACCTGAATTCATGTTTTAAGTACACCACTTACTAAATCATTAATTTAAAACACAAATCTAACGAAAATCTAGACACCCACATAACTTAGACCGCTAAACGTCTTGAGTCAATTGATTACTAACTGCTCTCTTTTGGTCTCTGTATTGATGTTTTTACTAGATTTTATTTTTTGTTAGGTAACTCATGCCTAATTTACTCACAATTGTTGAATCGCAGGCATGACAAAGCCAGCCTTAAGGCTGTTGGAGGTTGTATTTACTGTGGTGTATATCTTAGTATTTTAACCGACGCCTTTATGCCAACACTGCCCGTGGTCGTTTGCGCACTGGCGCAACGCGTATTCGCTACCAGCAAAGTGACCATATTGCCGCCTAAAGTTCTTTATCACTTCTATCCAATCGTCTGGACTAATCCCTAGCCTATCAATAAGTTTTGGGGTGGTATCGTCAATCGAACCACGTTTATTGGGGTGTATCGCTCGCCCACTCAATCGGCAAGCTCTAAATAGTCGTACAGTGTAAACGCGATAGCATTGTTGTCTTCACTTGAGCCAAAGGGCATTAGATAGCGTGGTTGATCAAGGGATTGTTCTGGGGGTTTGTTCTAAGTCATCGCACATACCGGCACGAACAGGGTTTATGCAACTCAGCAAAGACTTGTTCATCTAATAACGCTTGGGAGCAATAACTTCCTTCCCAACAACGTCCTTTTGGGATAAATCTGACAGCTTCAACTCCCACATAATCTGTGACAACATTGCGAATGCTGACTCTATGGACTTGTTATATTCTTTAGCCTACAATAGTACGACTATACCGTACATAAGTGAAGGCGTAATGATGAATAGCATAAGCGTAAATCAGTTTAGAGACAACCTAAAGGCATATGTCGAGCAAACAGTGAGTGAGCATGAACCAATTAAAGTGACACGCCGTGCTGGTGATGATTTTATCGTTATGAGTGCTGAAGATTGGGATAGAGAACAAGAAACGTTGCACATTCTTCAAAATACCAGTTTGATGAAGCAATTGGCTGACTCAATGGAAACTCACAACAAAAAAAGCGGCTATAAACCAACAGAAGAGCAGTTGAATGAGATCACTAGTTTTTGAAGGTAATACTTGGCTCATTTATGAGAAACTAAGAGAAAAAGATAACAAATTACACAAGGCACTTTGTAAGATTCTAAAAGAAATGTTGCGCTCAAACCCTTCTATGGGTCTTGGTAAACCAGAACTTCTGAAGCATAATTTAGCAGGTTTATGGTCAAAGCGATTTTCTCAAAAAGATAGGTTAATTTATAAGTTCGATGAAGAGTGTATCTATATATTCGCGATCGGCGGGCACTATGATCAACATTAAAAATATAAAGAGGCTGTATAATTAACCATTTTCATCCCAAATTTTTAATCCCGCTCTAGCCATGATGCTACTCCCACTCTCATTTAGTAGGACTCTAGCCTAGTACCCGAATTCAACATGCAAGTGCACCACAAGCAGTAAGATATTCTAAATGAAAGCATTCTGAAGTATTTGCTAATGTAGTAAGTGCGACCAAACTCATTAGCGAGGGACTTCAGAATGCCTTATGATCATCTTAACAGTTTTGAGAGGAAAGCCATCTATTATCGCTTTAACAGTGGCGAAAGCTGCCGTTCTATTGGAAGGCTTCTGAACCGCCACCATACGACTATCATGCGAGAGATTAGAAGAAATAAACCGCCTTATTATGATTATTTTGATGAGTCAGCACACGAAAAAGCAATGCTGAGAAGATCGCAACCTAGGCATGCTAAAAAGTGGGAAAACAAACAACTTTATGAGTTCGTTGTTCATAAAATTTCACAAGGGTGGTCACCGGATGCTATTGCAGGCCGATTGAAGAAAGATAACCCTTTGAATAACGATATGCACGTAAGCCATGAGACTATTTACCAATGGGTAATCAAAGACTTCAAAGCCGGTGGTGTGATTTATAAGGACTTAGCTAAGCGTCATAAGAAAAGAAAAAAACAGAGAAAGTATGGTGACTTACGCGGTCAAATAAAGGATCGAGTAAGCATAAAAGAACGCCCATTAATCGTAGCAGAAAGAAGTCGAATTGGTGACTGGGAAGGAGACCTAATTGAAGGAAAGAAAGGCTCAGGTTTTATTGTTACCCATGTTGATCGCACCTCACGATATTTACTCGCACACATGATTGAAACAAAACAAGCTAGACTATTCAATGCTGCGACAATATCCATGTTTAAAGACATCCCAGCCCATCAACAGCTCACCCTAACGCTAGACAATGGGAAAGAGTTCTCTGCATTTAAAGCGCTTGAGCAGCCACTAGGCTTCAACATTTACTTTGCAGATCCCTATTGTTCGTGTCAAAGAGGCACAAATGAACACACTAACGGTCTTATTAGGCGATATTTCCCTAAGAAAACCGATTTTTCGTCTATAACTAATGAACAGCTACAAAACGTTGTAAATACAATCAATCGTCGCCCTAGAAAAATACTAAATTACCAGACCGCTGAAGAAGTGTTTATGAATTAATCATTTAGTAAGTGGTGCACTTAGAACATGAATTCGGGCAGCGAGCAGTTTAGCGTTCTTAAGCAGCGAGTAAGTAATTAGCGAAAATTTGGTCCCCCATAATTGTTAATAACAAAAATTGTTAAATATCAATGATATTTTTATGGGTGTCCCTTTTTTCTGTCACAAGTAGTTAGTTCAAATTTACTTGCTTAAGGGTTTCTGGTTGGAACATCTCTGATGAAAGCAAAGGGCTTTTACTGTCAACAAACCATGCGCACTGATATTGGCCATCTTCCCAAATTGATTGAACGGTCATGAGTGGACCCCCACTTTTTAGCCTTACTACATCGCCAATTTTAAACATTTCAATTCCTTCTTAAATTAAATGTACTGCACAACAATTACACAGCTATTAATAGACATGGTGCTTATTGTATAAAATTCAAGGGACTAGGGGTGAGATAGTGTAAATAAGGTTCAAAAGCAGGTATTTTAACGGGGTGCCCATAACCCCATCCGTAGGGGCCACTTTTGGCTATTAAATCAGCAGGTTGTCGAGGTTCAGGCTGTCAATAATGACTACACTTTGACTACATGGGTTAGGCAAAGTGTGGTTGCTATGGCATTTAACGCCGCCATAAGTCGTGAGCAATGTTGGCACAATTTGTTGCGCATTTTCTCTTTGCAACCAATGTGATAGCGTTGCCGAACCGGACTTTATGGGCTTATTCTGTTTACATTTCACACAAAACCATGTCTACCTTTGCCGTTTTAAATTCAATATTTCTTGAAAAGATAACAGTAGTAGAGCGGTATTTGGGAAACAAAAGTATGTAACTTTTATTTGAAGTCAAATCATCAATTTTAGAAACAGCTTCAACCCGTGCAACATAATCAAACCATGAGTAATTTTTATCTATGGAGGTTATGCAATCTCCCGTTTTGTACTTTGGAAGGTCACTAGCTAAAGCAGTAAACATGTAACATATTGAAATTAAAGCAATGAAAAATTTCACCATACTCTCCTGTACACATAACGCCTTTGTCCTTGTTGACAAACTTGTTAAGCCTCGTTGTTATCTGTATTTTTAGAAAAGACCGTCTTAAACGAGCCAATAACAGCTCTAAAAATGGGATAGGCTAATATCATCATTCCGAAGGCCGATGCTGGGTATATACCAAGCATATCAGTAGGTTCAGAAAAACAACCACCCAAAAGTGTATCTAAGCATTCCCCATAATATCCTTCTTTTAAAGTACCAAATAAATAATCAATACCAGCGGTAATTAACCCCACCAACAAAGAAAATACTAAAGAAATAATCCAATATGCGAAAAACTTTTTCACAACACTCTCCAATAGTTTTAACGCCCAACTAACCAGTGAGGTTTGTAGGCGCGTTTTTTGCGTCTTTTTTCAAAACGCGTGACTGTAAACCGAATCTGCGTTCAGTTTCTTGTTATGTTTGTTTAGCACACACCAAAAGCCTGTTTACATTATTGATAAATAGCGCCTTTGGATCTTTAGAAAAAGGTGTTCCATCTGTTAAAGCAGTAAAACTATAGTGATTGTACTTAGCCTCTTCACCGACCTCTCTTAGTTCCCCTACACCAGAGAATTCATACCATGCTTTATTTAGCGGCTCGGAGTTGCTTAAATACTCACCATACTCAAAAACGATTGATTGAAGCTGGTTATGCTTTGATCGAAGTATGACCTTCACTTCTCTGCCACTTTTAGACTGTATACCTTCAGGGAATAACTCCTGCAACTCAGTTAGTAACGAAGATTTAAATTTATCTGATGCGCTAATTTTTCTTGTTTTAAGATATGTCCGATAGGCAAGCCATGCGGAAAAACACGCTAATAATATGGCTCCTAAAATCGAATTCATATTTTCAATTACGTAATCCATGTTTGATAATACCCCTAACTCAAGATAAACATAACATTTGTATATCAAGCATGCCGTTTGTCAGGTCATACCATCACAAAAGTTTATTTAATAATACATTTAAAAACAACGTATTAACTTGATTTTCGTGTGTAGTGTAAGCCGGAAAAACGAGCATGCCTACTTTGTCGGCCTGTCGAATTGTAACTAGCTGACTATACAGGGTTATTTTAAGCAGACAATAAATAAGTAAGCATAGCTTTAAATGACTACACAGGACGTAGACATTGTGGTTTATTTTGATAGGGCGCGTAGTTTGCTGTTTGTAAGCTATTGATTTTAGATGCTCTATAGGCGGTTCAAGTCCCCCCATCCGCACCAAATTAGAAAAGCCCGTTACTCGAAAGAGTAACGGGCTTTTTGCTATCTAGAATTTAAGTCTTAAGATTGATCTTTTAAGGCGTTGAGCCGCTAGGCAGTAACGTAAGCTCGCAACTGCCTTTCTGCCTGACTTTTACTGCCACACTCACTATGGATTAATTATTTTGTAGGCACTTTCTCAGCTACAATCTGACGAATTAGCAGGTATTCAACGCTTGGTCTTATCTGAAAAATTAACGTCATTCCCATTAGTAATCTTATCATTGGCCAACCGCTTAGAGATTCTTGATTTATCCAATAATCAGTTAAGCTCATTACCACCAGAGCTATTGCAGTAAAGCAGATAGAAGAGCGAGCAGTTTAGCGTTCTTAAACAGCGGGCAGGTAATTAGCAGCCATTGTCTTGAAATGTTATATGTGGCCGGGTCGTCGCATTAACCGCTCGTTCGTAACGAATATAACATTGTGCAGGGTGTGCATCTTCGTGAATAATGCCATGCCAATAAACCCAAGCTCCTGTGTAAGAGCTTTTTCTTTGCTTCCAATTACCAGAGAGTTCTATAAGTTTTACAATGCCATCCACAGTTCCATCGGGATAACCATAGGCAATATTTATCGTTTGACCTAATACATCAATCGTCGCTGCTTCTTGATTATTAATTCCTTTAATAAGCGCTTTAGTATGTACCAGTGTAGCAACACTATTTAACGAAGCAGTAATACCCTGCATAGTGCTGATAATGGACTCTCTTTTTAGATCAATAAATTTAGGGGCTGCTGTAACCGCAAGAATTCCTAAAATGATGATGACAATTATTAATTCTATTAATGTAAAACCTTTAGATCTATTCATTTACTAACATTGAGCCTTTTCTATAAATATGGTTAGGTACGAAGTGAATACATAACATTGGTATATCAAGTATTTTTGTAAGCGCCTGACTATACAGGGTTATTTTAAGTAGGCAATAAAAATGGTTATATTTCAAATGATTAGGATTTAACTTGCCATGTCGTAGATATTGCAGTTACTTTGATAAGGTGGGATAGTTGGATTTTTACAGCCAATGTTCTTAAAGATTCAACTGCATGGTTTGTGAGTGAATCGAAGACAATTCGTGCCAAGAGCAATGCGCAAATAGATTGGGCGATAGCGCCTGAGATTTAACTAAATTTAAACGAGATAGGTATTACTTAGTTGAAAAGGCTCGGTCACCTAACTTGTTAAGAACATTAACTTTACCATCACATACTGCAATGATGATCTTACCGCTTTTAAATGAATTGGGGATTATAACTCTGGCACTGTGAGAACTGATTGGGAATTGACACACCTCACTCATTAACTCTAGAGTATTTTCACATGAGTATATGACTGTAAATGTGCCGAGCTTACTGTTGACCATGTTAGTTTACTTTTTATTAATGGCTCTACTTTAATACTAGTAGTTTTTATCAAAAATACTAGTTAACAAACATGGCAACATTGATCCAAGCAATTTAATTTGTGCAGTCTCGGTACTGTGATTATTGCTACTACAATAAGTTATTATCGTTTAAGTCGCCTGTACAGATTCCGCTATTTAATCCACGAATTTACCATATTGATTCTGATTACTGGGCCAGCACTTGTGTCCGGTGGGATATCCTTGATGTAAGTTACCGCTATGGCCGCTAGGCATAACAAATCATTATTTGTCACATCAAAAGTTAACGGTCTTCTTTTACGCCATAGTTACGTTATAGTCACGTTATAGTTATGCTACTTATGGCTAATTGATCTCTGTATTGCAAACCCCTTCAGTAATAACATATATAAATCAAAGCTATGAGCCTAAATCAACAAAAAACATTAACCGCAGTTATTGATTTGTTTTGAGTAATTACTTACTATTAGCTTTTTTAATTTCGACATCCTAAAGTCCGAATAAATTATATTGGTTTTAATGAAATTCAGAGTAGAAAATGTAAGCGTTTGGTACGCTAATCAATCGAAGACAAATTATGTGATTAGCGATGATTATTCTGAGCTACCAATAGAACTTAGTATGTTTCCTAAGCTTGATTGGGTGCCCGCAATGCAGCGCCGACGCTTAAGCCCATTGGCCAAAATTTCTCTTTATTGTGCCCACAATACTACTCACAATACTACTCAAGATATTAACGCTGATATTCCTGCTGTTTTTAGCTCTCGTCACGGCGATTTACATAAGACCCAAGCACTATTAGCTTGTGTTGCTAACTCACAAGAGTTGTCTCCAGCTTCATTTGGTTTGTCGGTACACAATGCGGTGTCTGGCTTATATTCGATATTACATAACAATATGCAAAGCATGAATGCGGTATCAGCAGGTAAAGATACCTTGATGATGGGCATAATCGACGCTTACGCAAAATTAAAAACGGGCCAGTGCGAAAAAATATTATTAGTGCATAGCGATCAAGCGCTGCCTAACCCTTATCAAGAGTTTGCCGACGAGCGTCAGATAGACCACAGTATCGCAATGATTTTATCGCTGGTTGACGAGCAAAACGATAACGCTCAAGCAATAATATCTATTTCACCACAGGCGCGTGGTATCGAAAACCAACCAAAAGCATGGCCGATGGCACTTGATTTTATCGGGTTATTGCAAGGTGATGCTCAGCAGTGCATTTTGTCTGGTCAGCACCATGATTGGATAGTCAAAAAATATGTGGCTTAAGATTAATTATTTGTGGCGCGTCATTGCGACCGGATTTTGTTTTAGTATTTTTGGTTTAGGTGGTGTTTTTTTCACGCTTTTCGTATTCCCTCTCCAGCGTTTAATTTACCGAGACAATGAAGTACGAAAAATTAAAGCGCGGCGCTTGGTACATTACAGTTTTAAATTTTTTGTCAAAACGATATCTGCAGTAGGCGTGTTTTCATTCAATTTACATGACCAAGAAAAGTTTAAAAATTTAAGCGGCCAACTGGTGCTGGCAAACCATCCATCACTGATTGATGTTGTGGTGCTGATATCGATGATCCCTCGGGCAGATTGTGTCGTCAAAGCTCATTTGTTTAAAAACCCTTTTATGCGCGGCGTCATCACCAACACAGGTTATATCAGCAACCAAGATCCGGATGGCTTGCTCGAAGATTGTAAAAAGTCGCTTGAACGTGGTAACAATTTGATTGTTTTCCCTGAAGGCACTCGCAGCGTGCCAGGGCAGAAGCTTGCTTTTAAGCGCGGCGCTGCAAACATAGCACTGCGCTGTAATACACCCGTTACTTTGGCGTTAATCTCAATGAATCCGTCAAGCTTAACTAAGGCCGAGCCTTGGTATAAGGTTGCACCAATTAAAGCAAATTTCGAAATGAAGCTCGTCACTAATCAAGCTAATTTTGTTGCTGGTCGTTCGGACAAGTTGGCTATTATGGCCCGAGAATATACCCAGAATTTAGAAAGTTTATACACACAGGAAATGAAGATAAATGAGTGATTTAAAACTCGAAATAAAAAAACTAATTATTGAATCGCTTGATTTAGAAGATATCTCGGTCGACGACATTATCGATGATGAGCCACTGTTTGTTGATGGTTTGGGCTTAGACAGTATTGATGCTCTTGAACTAGGTTTAGCTATTAAGAAAGCCTTCGAAGTGAAAATTGATGCAAATTCAGAACAAACCAAAGCGCATTTCGCATCGATTAATTCACTAGTTTCATTTATCGAACAAGCTAAATAGCGCGAAAGGATCAACATGAAAACACAGCAAGAGATTTACCAAGTATTAGCCGACATTTTAGTTGAAGAGTTCGAGATAGACAGTGGTGACATTTCAATGGACACTCACTTATATGAAGAACTGGACTTAGACAGTATCGACGCTGTTGATCTTATGGTGAAGCTAAGAGAACTAACCGGTAAGAAAATGGAACCAGAAGCATTTAAATTAGTGCGCACGGTCAGAGATGTTGTTATTGAAGTAGAAAAACTAGTTTAATCGCCAAATGAAGTTGATACTTTCGGCAATCGTAGGGTTATTTCTGCTGCTATATCCGGTAATTATTTATTACGGATTAAGTGAATTTGAGCCAAGATATGTTGCCATCGTTGTGATGGCAATTGTTTTATTGCGGCTAGTGATTAGCCGTGAGCTGTCAAAAAAAATGCCATGGATGCTGCCTTCGACGATTGCCGGGGTAGGTTGTTTGGCATTGACCATTATTTTTGAGCAGCAGTTTGGCATATTATTTTATCCCGTTGCTATAAGCAGCGTGATGTTAGTGACGTTTGCAGGATCCTTGATTAAAGGACCGTCGGTAATTGAAACGTTCGCTCGGTTAACTGAACCTAATTTAGATGCCCACGGTGTGCGTTATACCCGTAAAGTGACTATCGTGTGGTGCATGTTTTTTATCATTAATGCCAGTATAGCCCTTTATACGGCGCTGTTTGCATCGTTAGCCGATTGGACACTGTACAACGGATTTATTTCGTACATCTTGATGGGATCGTTAATGGGCGGCGAGTTTATTGTGCGTCATATCGTACGAAGGAAAAATAAGCTTAATGACTAATTCTTCATTAAATATGCCTTTATTAAATAAGTCTTCATCAACTAATGTTAGGTGTTTTGGCTGGACGGCAGCAAGTGAGGTCACCTTGTTTAAAACCGAACAAGGTAATAAAACTGCCAATGATTTAATCGAAGATGTGTCACGAGCTTTAGCTAAAATTGACCAATACTTTGTTGGTACTAGCGAATTAAGTGATGCAACGTTAAGCAGCAGAAATAACAGCGATGGCGTCATTTTATATCACACTGACAGCTATCAGTTTACTGTTCGTTTGTTGGCATTAGCACTGGCTGGTAAGCATGTTGTGTTGCCAGCCAATGGCCAGCCCGAGACACTAAACGCTTTATTGCGCCAATATCCAGCTTACTTTGGTCAAGCACCAGTACCTTTAGTACCAGAGTTAGCACCTGAATTAGTACCGACAGCGAATAACATTGAAGATTGTAACGTTGGTGAAAACTTTAAACGTCATCAGCAGCTAACTTGGCCACAAGATGGCGAGTTAATTTTCTTTACGTCAGGTAGCACCGGTGATGCCAAGAAAATTGTTAAAAATTGGCGTCAGATCAACTTAGAACTAACACAATTACAATCTCATTTTGGCTTAACAACAGACTCGAAAGTTTATGCTGGCGTATCTCATCAGCATATTTATGGTTTGCTATTTAGGGTGTTATGGCCGTTACAGCAAGGCTGTTTTATTGACTTTAATACCTATAAATACCCTGAACATTTGGCCGCTAGTTTAGCCAACCAAGCTCAGGTTGTTTTTATCAGCAGTCCTGCGCAACTTAGCCGTTTGATTGATGATAACGTGGTGGCCAAAGCAAATTGTCAGCTCGAATTGGTTGTATCATCGGGTGGGCCACTGCCAGATCAAGACGCGATAACGCTGTATCAGCAATTTAACTTAGCCGTGACGCAAGTTTATGGCAGCACTGAAACTGGCGGCATCGCAACACGGCAACTGCACACGCCGGGCGCTCAACCTTGGCAGCCATTTTCTGGCATATCGGTCGACATTGACCGTGCTAGCCAGTGTCTATTGCTGACTTCTCCTTATCTTGATAACCAAACCGTGTTGTTAGATGATCGGATAAGTCTTGGCGAAAATGGCGATTTCACCTTGCTGGGGCGGGCCGATCGCACGATAAAACTTGAAGAAAAGCGCTTAGATTTAGATGCAATGGAGCATTTATTAATAAGTCACCCGTTCGTTAAGCAGGCTCGGACGCAAGTCATCGCTAAACATCGACAGACGTTATGCGTCGCGATGGTCTTAACAGCCGCTGGTGACGATGCGCTGATTAACCTTGGCAAACGCGCGCTGAACGAGCAGTTTAAGCAGTATTTATTGCAATATTTTGAGCGTGTGTGTTTACCGCGAAAATGGCGATATATCGAACAGTTACCTTATAATCAACAAGGTAAATTGTTGTACAAAGAGTTGGAGAACATATTTGAGTAAGCTCAAGAACACCACCGCGCAAGTCACTGGTGTTGAATATATTGAAGACGGCGTGAGTATTTCATTACATATTCCGGCGACGTTAGATTATTTTAACGGCCATTTCCCTCAAGCGCCTATTCTTGCGGGGGTAGTGCAGTTAGATTGGGCGGTCAAATACGCCAAGCAATATTTATCATTAGCAGACCATAGCGTAAAAAATGTCGAAATTTTGAAATTTAAACTGGTGATGACCCCCGGCATGGATGTGGTGTTAACGCTGACCAAGAAGTCGGAAAATAAGTTTGGTTTTGCTTATAGTTCAGACCGAGGCATTCATGCCTCTGGGCGCGTGGTGACACAGCTATTATGAGTTATTGCATTATTATTCCAAATTATAATCACACCGTGGTGATTGACACGGTGATCGATCAATTACTGCAATTTAAGCTGCCGCTAATTTTAGTGGATGATGGCAGTGATGACGCCGCCAAAAAAGTATTTAAGGCGCTTGAGCAAAAGCATGCATCATTAACTTTGGTGACACACGAGGTTAATCAAGGTAAGGGCGGGGCGGTTAAAACCGGTTTACTTAAGGCCGACGAACTTGGCTTTAGTCACGCCATTCAGGTTGATGCCGATGGTCAGCATACCTTAACTGATATTGCCACCATGTTGTCGCTGTCACAGCAACGTCCAGATACATTATTTAGTGGCCAGCCAGTTTATGACGACTCGGTGCCTACTCACCGTTTATGGAGCCGTTATATTACCCACTTTTGGGTGTGGGTTGAAACCTTAAGCTTTGCGATTAAAGACTCAATGTGTGGTTTTCGGGTTTATCCAGTTAAAGCCTGCACTGAACTTATCTCGCAAGTTAATTTGGGCAACCGAATGGATTTTGATACCGAAATATTGGTGCGATTATATTGGAACAACATGGCGATTGAATTTGTGCCAACGAAGGTAATTTACCCAGAAAATGGCATTTCTCATTTTAGACCTTTTAAAGACAATGTCGGCATTAGCTGGTTACATACCCGTTTGTTCTTTGGCATGTTAATTCGCGCCCCGAAATTAATCTCTCAAAATATTAAGAGTCGGTCATGAGTGAAGCAGCGCATTGGTCAAAAATTCAAGAGCGTGGCAATTACCTAGGCATGCAAACGTTGCTATGGAGCTACCGCTTGTTTGGGCGCGCTGGTTTATGGATCGTTATGTTTCCGGTGGTGCTTTACATTTATTGCAATGGCAAGGTTGCAAGACAAGCCTCGGTGGATTTTCTTAATCGAGTTAATCGTGCCAATCAAGACGGTAAAATCGCAGGTTTCTGGGATGGCTTTAAACATTTTTGCACCTTTGCTAATTCAGCGTTCGACAAGATCGACGCATGGCTAGGTCGAATCAATAATGAGAATGTTGAATACGTTAATTACGCATTGTTTGAACAGCTTATCGAGCGTAAGCAGGGCGCGGTCTTTATTGGCTCGCACTTAGGTAACCTTGAAGTGTGCCGCGCGCTCAGCCAAGGGCGTTACAAAACCGTCATTAATGTCTTGGTATTCACCCACCATGCCGTTGAATTTAATAAAATGTTACGCAAGATTAACCCCAACGCCAGTGTCAATTTAATTCAGGTGACAGATATGGGGCCTGGTCTTGCGATATTGCTTAAAGAGAAAGTCGATAACGGCGAAATTGTGGTGATTGTGGGTGACCGCACCAGCGCGAGTGCATCAGGACGCTCAGTAAACTGTGAGTTTTTAGGCCAAACAGCCTCATTTGCGCAAGGGCCTTTTATTCTTGCTGCGGTGCTGGAATGCCCGGTTTATATGCTTTTTTGCTTAAAAGATCAGGGCAAATACAAAATAATATTTGAATTATTATCTCATAAACTAAGCCTGCCGCGCAAAGAGCGCCAGCAAAAATTACAACAAATTATTGATTTATACGCGAGCAGATTAGCGCATTATGCCGCGCTTTACCCTTATCAATGGTTTAATTTTTTCAATTTTTGGCACCGCGATGATCAAATCACGCGTGACTAAAACGTTATATATATAACGACAGCTTAGGCTGTTGCAATAAAAGATACTGGAGTGGAAGAGATCGTGACTAAGTTAGCACCGTTAGAGTTTGGTAGTAAGAAAATCAGCATTGAAGATATTGTCGCAATTGCTGGACAACACTGTGATGCAAAGTTGAGTGGAGATCCTAGCTTCGCTAAAAAAATCGACTCTGCGGTTGAGTTTCTCGACGCCTTATTAAAAGAAGATGGCGTAATTTATGGCGTAACCACAGGTTATGGCGATTCGGTTACGGTTAACGTCCCTTTAAACTTGGTTGACGAATTGCCGCTACATTTAACCCGTTTTCATGGCTGTGGTATGGGTGACGTGTTTAAACTTACCGAAGGTCGCGCAATTTTGGCGACGCGTTTAACCTCGTTAGCGCAAGGTTATTCTGGCGTTAGTTGGGATCTGCTGCAGTTACTGGTTAAGTTTTTAAACCATAATATTGTGCCAGTGGTACCTCAAGAAGGCTCTGTTGGCGCAAGTGGCGATTTAACCCCATTATCTTATGTTGCTGGTGCCATGATTGGCGAGCGCGATGTTTTCTATAAAGACGAAATTAGCAATAGTTTAGACGTAATGAACATGCTTGGCATAAAGCCATTAAAACTGCGTCCTAAAGAAGGGCTAGCGATAATGAATGGCACCGCGGTAATGACAGCTTTAGCTTGTTTAGCGTTTGACCGCGCGCAATATATTGCTAAATTATCAACCCGGATCACCGCTATGGCGAGCCTTGGTTTAAAAGGTAATAGCCATCATTTTGATGAAATCTTATTTTCAGTTAAACCACACCCAGGCCAGCAACAAATTGCGTCGTGGATCCGTGATGACTTAAACCATCATGAACATCCTCGTAACTCGTCGCGTTTACAAGATCGTTATTCTATCCGTTGTGCTCCGCACATTATCGGGGTATTACAAGATAGCTTACCTTGGTTTAGACAGATGATTGAAAACGAACTTAATTCGGCAAATGACAATCCGATTATCGATGGTGAAGGTGAGCACGTACTTCACGGCGGTCATTTCTACGGTGGTCACATTGCCATGGCAATGGACAGCATGAAAACCGCTGTTGCTAACTTAGCAGATTTGGCCGATCGTCAAATAGCTTCACTGGTTGATACAAAATTCAACCACGGTTTGCCATCTAATTTAAGTGATAGCGCGCCAGAACGTCGTTACATTAATCATGGTTTTAAAGCGGTACAAATTGGTGCGTCTGCCTACACGGCCGAAGCATTGAAATTAACCATGCCAGCGAGTGTGTTCTCTCGTTCAACTGAATGTCATAACCAAGACAAAGTTAGTATGGGCACGATAGCGGCGCGTGACGCAATGCGGGTGATGCAATTAACCGAACAAGTATTAGCAAGTACTTTACTGGCGACAGTGCAAGCGCTAAGAATTCGGATAAAACAAAATGAGCTCGACTACGACACGCTGTCTGCTGGCATGAAATCTATGTATGACGATATCAGTGGCTACTTTGAAAACTTAACTGAAGATCGCCCACTGGAACAAGTGTTACGATTTACCGTGCATGCGATTCAGCAAAAACGTTGGTCACTCTATGAATAGTAAAGGCGCTTTATTAACTAAATCGGTCGAAATTGAGATCCCATTTCATGATTGCGATCCAATGCAAGTGGTGTGGCACGGTAATTACCCTCGTTATTTAGAGGTAGCACGCTGTGAACTATTACGGATGTTTGATTATGACTATCCGCAAATGGTGGAATCAGGTTACATGTGGCCGATTGTTGATATGCGAGTTAAGTACGTTGCCTCGGCGTTGTTTGGCCAAAAGATTAAAGTAAGCGCGTACCTTAAAGAATACGAACAACGGTTACGACTTGATTATGTAATAAGCGATGCTGCTACTGATAAAATCCTAACCAAAGCGAGCACAGTGCAGGTTGCGGTTAAGATTAGCGATCAGGAAATGCAATTTGTTAGCCCACCAATTCTGATTGAAAAGCTTGATAAGCTGCTTCCTAATGTAATAGATAAGGTACTTACATGATCATGAGACTGGCGTTAATTATTGTTACTGCTGGTTTACTGTCGGGCGCGTCAGCGTTCGCCAGTGATAAACCTGCAACACTAATAGCATCAACTGCAGCAGCAATAAAAGAATCAACACTAACAGCGACGCAAGCTCAGCAGTTATTAAACTTAACCGATGATCTGCCCAATAAAGCGCGGTTCAATCAGCGTAAGTATTTTAAAATTTTGCCGACTCCTTTTGAGTCGACGGGTCATTATCAATACAAAGACAATCAATTTCTTTGGCAAACCTTAACGCCGATTAAAAGCGCTTTTGTGATTGAACAGGGCACTGCTTTTATCGTTGATGCGACCGGTAATAAGGTTGAACAACCACAAGCACAATATTTTGTGCAATTATTGCAAGCAATGATCACCGGCGACTTTAATCGCTTAGGTCAGGCATTTAGTTTTAGTGCTAGCGCGCAAGCTGATTGTGTGGATATGAGCCCGCTTGATCACAATATTGAGCAGCTATTTAGTGCTGTAACCTTGTGTGGCCAGCAGCGAATTACGCAAGTGAGCTTATTCGAAGCAACGGGCAACCGTACTGAAATCGACTTTGATTATGCGAGTGACCAATAAATTTTGCAGCGACAGGTAGCTATTTTGTGGCAATGGATATTATCTCACTTGAGTTGGCATAAGCGCACGCGCTGGTATTTTGCTATTGCTCAATATATTACCGTCGCGCTAATAATAGCGCTGTCGCTGTTTAGCCAGCGCTTGTCTTTTAATGCCGACATTTTAGCGTTGTTACCTCAAACGCAACAGTCGCAGTTAGTGGCCAGTGGCGAAAAATATTTCTTTGATCAAAGCCGCTCCCAAATTGTGCTGTCTTTTAGCACTATCAGCATTGGAAACAACAGCACTGGAAAAAACAGCACTGGAAAAAACAGCACTGGGAAAGAAAGCATTGGAAAAAACAGCACTGGGAAAAGTACTGGCGGCAACAGTGTCTTAGCTCATGATCAAATGGTCGAATTTTTTAAGCAACAACACTATCAACTTGGCGGGGCTATTGCGCCGTCGATAGCGGATGTCGCCGCGTTTTATCATGATCATAATGGCGCAATTTTAAGTGATTTTTATCAAAATAACTTAACCAATGGTCAAGCTATTCTCGACCATGCCTTGCAAGCGTTGTCTCAAGCGGCCGATCCTTTTGTCAGCAGCAGTTTTTCACTTGATCCAAGCCTAAATTTAGCGCTGTTTATTAAAGAGCGGCTCACTGGTTTGTCGTCACTTGGCCAGCAGCAAGGGCGGTTTGTAACACAAAGCAATGGCCAGTCGGTCTATTTGCTTTTTGTCACCTTGCCACCCGAGCAATTAGGCATTAAAGCCGCGCAAGTTGTCAGTAAACAAATTATTAACCAAATTTCAGCGCTAACCAGCCAATACCCAGACGTGGTCATTACCCACTCAGGTTTTGTGTTTCACACCGCCGAGAATTCACAGCAAGCCGAATTTGAAATGAGCGTGTTTGGCGGCATCAGTATGTTGCTGTTGGCATTAATGGTTTGGTTAGTGTTTCGTTCATTAAAACCTTTAGTGCTAACCTCGTTAACCGTATTAAATGCCTTGTTGTTTGGCTTTGCGGCAATATGCAGTGTG
Source organism: Gammaproteobacteria bacterium (assembly GCA_013214945.1). Taxonomy (NCBI): domain Bacteria; kingdom Pseudomonadati; phylum Pseudomonadota; class Gammaproteobacteria; species Gammaproteobacteria bacterium. The sequence goes on along the minus strand of JABSRT010000003.1, from coordinate 132,871 downwards.
TTTTCGTCAATTCATTTACTGAGTTTGGTGTTTGCAGTAACCCTAATCGGCATCGCAATTGACTACTGTTTTCATATTTTAACGGACATCGGTTTTGCCCAAGGTCGTGATAATAATTTATCACCGTCAGTGGTTAATGCTTTGCTGTTCGGATGCGTTACCACTGTGGTCGGTTATGCGTTACTGCTTGGCTCGCCACTTGAGCTGCTGAGCCAAGTCGCGGTATTTGTTATTTTTGGTTTGGTCGGCGCGTTGTTGTTTGTGGTCGTGATAGCGCCACTGTTTTTAAGCACCGAAAAAATCAAGCCAACCCAATCTAGCTTACTGCTAGTCGCTCGCGTACAAGGCGCTTTAATCTGGTTAAACGCGCATCGTAAGTTAACCATTGTTATTACTATTGCGCTCATCAGCAGCGCGTTGTGGTTTAAGCCGTTAACCTTTAATGACGATATACGCCTATTAAATGCCAGCAGTGCGGCGCTAATGCAAAATGAACGGATTAACTTGCAGCGCTTAGGCAAAATAGACCAAAGCCGATTTTATATTACCGCAGCTGACTTTGAGCAATTGATGGTTCGCGAAGAGCAATTGATTGCGCAAATTAAGCAGCTACAACCGGGCGCCAAAATTGACGCCTTAAGTCAGTGGTTGCCGTCGATTAAACAGCAAAAAATTAACGACGCGCGGCTACGCCAAGCACAAAAAGACCAGCTATTTGGGCCTCTTTCTGCAGTATTGAATTTACCGGTCACTATTCCAGCCCCCAAGCTATTAACCGAAACGTTGGCCTTTTCATCGCCGCTTAACGCGCTATTTGTCACTAAAATTGCCAAAACTGAGCAAGGTTATGTTAGTTGGTTAAGTGTTGAAGGATTAGCGCCAGCGCATATTGCGGCACTGGTTGATCCCGCGATGCCCAATGTGTTCTTTATCGATAAGGCCACAGACATTTCAGCGTCATTACAAACGTATCGCAGTGAAATAATTGGTTTACAGTGTTTGTCGTTATTATTGGTTTTGGTGTTATTTACCCTCAAATATGGATTGAAAATCGCGCTTAAACAGATTGGTGTGTTGTTGCTGGCGGCTGCGGTGGCCTTAGTTTCCGCCAGTTGGATTGGCGGCGCGCTAAATATATTTAACATGCTGGCCTTGCTGTTAGTCATAGCCTTGGGCATTGATTATCTTATTTTTTATCAAAGCCAAGGTCTGAGCCATAAAAACGTGTTGGCAATTTTATTATCGGCAATCTCCTCAATGTTGGTGTTTGGCATGCTTGCAATGTCAAAGACCCCAGCGGTATTTAGTTTTGGCATCACCGTAATGTGTGGAATTATTGCAGTGTATTTTATCGCGCCATTATCGATAACCATCAATAAAAACAAATTGTAGATTTTAGGTTTATTTAATAGGGATGTAGTAATGACAGAAAATGAATTTGACGTGCTCGTGATTGGCGCTGGTCCATCTGGTGCCGTGGCGTCGGCCATGTTGGTACAACGTGGTTGGAAGGTGCTGGTCATTGAGAAAGAATACTTCCCACGTTTTTCAATTGGTGAAAGTCTGCTACCACAATGTATGGAATATATTGAACAAGCCGGCCTATTGCCAGTGTTAACCGAAAATGCTCAAGCGTTAGGTTTTCAATTTAAAAATGGTGCGGCATTTCACCACGCTGGCAAAGACAGTCATTTTGATTTCACTGAAAAATTCTCGCCCGGTCATGGCACTACCTATCAAGTAAAACGCGATGTTTTTGACAAACTATTAGCCGACGGCGCTGCCGAGCAAGGCGTTGAAATTCGCTACGGACATCAGGTAACCGCGATGGTTACTGAGACTGATGGCGTTGCGCTAACGGTACTCGATCCTGCCAAAAAGAGTTATCAGGTACGTGGCAAGTATGTGTTAGACGCCAGTGGTTTTGGTCGTGTACTGCCAAGGTTATTAAACCTTGAACGACCATCGACGTTTCCGGTGCGCCAAGCTTACTTTACCCATATTAATGATAATATTAGTGACTTGTCGTTTGACCGCAATAAAATACTGATCACGGTTCACCCACACCACCCTGATATTTGGTATTGGCTGATCCCATTTTCAGATGGTAGCGCGAGCATTGGCGTGGTCGGTAAACCCGAACAGTTTAGTCAATATAGCGCCAGCAGTGATCAAGAAGTATTGTTCGATTTTATCAATCAAGATCCGAACCTGCGTGAGTTATTAAAGTCGGCCACGCCCAAAGAAGATACGCGTTCAATTAAAGGCTATTCAGCCAATGTTACTACCTTGCATGGTGAGCGTTTTGCGCTATTAGGCAATGCTGGTGAATTTTTAGACCCGGTGTTTTCTTCAGGTGTTACCATTGCGCTAAAATCAGCGGCGCTGATTGCACCCTTGCTCGACAAGTATCTAAAAAATGAAGCCGTCGACTTTGAGTTGGAATATAGTGACCCGCTAAAATTAGGCGTTAATTGCTTTAAAACCTTTGTAACGGCATGGTACGACACCCGTTTTCAACACGTTGTATTTCACCAAGGGCAAGCAGATGACAGCGTCACCAAAATGATCAGCTCTATTTTGGCGGGTTACGCATGGGACACTAAAAACCCCTATGTTGCCCAGAGTGAACGTCGACTCAATGTCTTGGCCGAGCTTTGTGCTGATCATGCTTAAAACAACGCCAATCAAGCGACTCGCTATTTACATCAGCAGCCTATTACTGCTAATTTTGGCTGGGTGTACCACAACGGGGTCAATGATCTGGCAACAGGTAAGCATTGCACAAGGTGTTAGTTTAAGCTTAACGCCACCGCCACAAGCGTTAGTGGGTAAAAGTTTTAATCAAATATTAACGATTAAAACCCCGTCACGACAAGATGTACTGGTTAGTCAATTAGCCTTTACTAAAAATGGCTTGGTATTAGTGGCAATGACAGTGCAAGGGATCCCGGTGTTTCAATTAGAATACCAATATCAGCAGCCGCTAAAAACCAAAAGTTATGTGCTGCTACCAGGCTTTGACCCTATTTATATTCTTGCCGACATTCAACTGACCCATTGGCCAGTAGATACGCTAATGGCTAACCTTGACGGCGCCACACTTAAATTTGAACCAAAAACAGGTCGACGCCAAATTATGGTGGCCAACGAAGCCGTCATTAATATTGAAGCGTCAGCGAATACCTACCAATTAAATCACCTGCAACGTGATTACCAATTGACGATAACCAAGGCATAGAGATGAGTGTTAATTTAATCGATCTAGGCATAATTTGTGCGCTAGGGGCCAACAAGGCACAAGTTATGTCAGGTTTACAACAGGCTGATACCAGCCCAAGCCCCCTGACATTAGATACCCAACTAGGCTTTGCTGATCTTGATGTTTATGTTGGCAAGGTCAGCTCAGCGCTACCGCCACTCACTCAATTACAGGCGCAATATCAGTCACGTAATAATCAACTCGCGCTAGCAGCTTATCAACAAATAGAGCAGTGCTACTTGCAATTAGCGGCGGATGTCGAGCCAAGCAGAATAGCGGTGATCATTGGCACCAGCACGTCTGGCATCAGTGAAGGCGAGATTGCGCGCAAAGTACATGGCGAAACAGACAGTTGGCCAGAAAACTTTCATTATCGGTTGCAAGAAATGGTCAGCCCAGCCGACTATTTAGCGCAGCTGTGCGGCGCGAAAGGTCCGGTTTATAGTATCTCTACCGCCTGTAGTTCAAGTGGTAAGGCGTTAGCCAGTGGTCGTAATTTAATTGAAAGTGGCCTAGCCGATGTGGTCATTTGTGGTGGGGTTGATAGTTTATGCCAATTAACCGTTAATGGTTTTAAAGCATTAGAGTCGACCTCTCGCGGTATTTGTACCCCATTTTTAGCGCAACGCGATGGCATAAACATTGGCGAGGGCGCAGCACTCTTTGTCATGAGCAAGCAGGCCGGGGCAATAGCGCTAAAGGGCACGGGTGAGAGCTCAGATGCTCACCATATTTCAGCGCCAGATCCACAAGGCGCGGGCGCCATTAGTGCGATGAATGCAGCACTTTCACAGGCAGAATTACAGCCCGAGCAGCTCGATTATATCAATTTACACGGTACCGCGACGCCAAAGAACGACGAAATGGAGTCTACTGCCGTTTATCAAGTGGTTAAAGATAAAGTCAGCGCCAGCTCGACCAAGCACTTAACCGGACACACCCTTGGCGCTGCTGGCGCGATTGAAGCGGGAATTTGTTGGTTATTGCTCAGTGATTTTAATCAGGACAATATGGTGCCGCTTAATAGCAGTGTTACTGCGCGCGACGAGTCGTTAGCCAAGATTGCGTTAGTGCAACAGCCGCTAAATAAACCCTTGCACAATTGCCTTTCAAATTCGTTTGCTTTTGGTGGTAACAATATCAGTTTAATTTTAGGAAAAAATACGTGAATCAATATGCAATAGCCGATGTGCTTGCACATCGTCCACCAATGATTTTAGTGGATCAACTCTTAGACTATCACGCCAAAGGTGGCCGTTGTCGAGTAACTATTACACCGCAAAGTGCGTTTTATGATACTGATTCAAAGGGTGTTGCAAGTTATATCGGCAGTGAATATATGGCGCAAACGATTGCCGCTTATGCCGGGGCGTTAGCGTTAGACAACGATAAACAAGTTAAGATCGGTTTTTTACTGGGCACCCGAAAATACGAAACATTTACGCCACTATTTGATCTCGGCGACGAGTTAGAAATAACAGTCGTTGAGTTAATTCAAGAAGAGTCAGGGCTTAGCGTATTTGATTGCATCATTAAGCGTGCAGAACAAGTGGTAGCCCAAGCTAAAATTAATGTATTTCAGCCCGATGAACCAGAGCAATTTTTAAAGGAAAACACATGAGTAAAAGAGTATTAGTGACTGGTTCTAGTCGCGGAATCGGCGCGGCTATCGCGCTACGTTTAGCTAAAGATGGTTTTGATATTACGCTGCATTGCCGTTCGGGCATTGAGTTAGCAAATGAAGTTGCCAAGAAAATTAGTGCACTAGGGCGCGAAGTAAATATCTTACAATTTGATGTTAACGACCGAGAATTAGCGAAAGCGCAAATAGAAGCCGACATTAGCAGTTTTGGCGCCTACTACGGCGTGATCTGTAACGCCGGAATTACCCGTGACATGGCATTTCCTGCGATGGATGGCGACGACTGGGACAGCGTGATCCAAACAGGACTTAACGGGTTTTATAATGTTGTTCACCCAACGGTGATGCCAATGGTACAGGCCCGTAAAGGTGGTCGAATTGTTACTATGGCCTCAGTGTCTGGTGTGATTGGTAATCGTGGTCAGGTGAACTACAGTGCCGCTAAAGCTGGAATTATCGGTGCCACCAAGGCGTTAGCACTGGAATTAGCCAAACGAAAAATTACGGTTAACTGTGTTGCTCCTGGGCTGGTCGAAACTGAAATGACTCAAGATATTCCTAAAGAAGTACTCAACATGGTGCCGCTACGTCGAATGGGTTCGGTTAAGGAAGTTGCTGGCAGTGTTGCATTTTTAATGTCGGATGACGCAGCCTATATTACCCGCCAAGTGTTATCGGTTAATGGAGGTATTGCTTAATGAAACGCGTTGTTGTTACTGGTATGTCGGCCATCACGGCGCTTGGCGACCAATGGCCTGATTTTCGCGCCGCACTTGAGCAAGGTGTTAATGCGGTGCAAAATATGCCGTCTTGGGATTATTTGCCAGATCTTAATACTCGCTTGGCCGCGCCAGTAACTCATTTCGAGAAGCCGAAACATTATAGCCGTAAACAAGTGCGTTCAATGGGCCGAGTTTCGTTAATGTCTACTCGCACTACTGAGTTAGCATTAGAACAAGCCAATTTGTTAGGCCATGAAAGTTTAACCAATGGTGATACCGGCGTTAGCTTTGGTTCATCGACCGGTTCTACCTCACCGCTGATTGCTTTTGGCAAGATGATGGACACAGGCAATATGTCGGGGGTTACAGCAACCAGTTACATTCAAATGATGTCGCATACCGCACCCGTGAATATTGGAGTGTTCTTTGGCTTGAAAGGGCGCGTTATCCCAACCAGCTCTGCTTGCACCTCGGGATCTCAAGGGATCGGGTTCGCTTATGAAGCGATAAAGTTTGGTCGTCAAAAAATTATGGTTGCTGGTGGCGCTGAAGAGTTGTGTGTCTCTGAAGCTGCAGTGTTTGACACGCTTTATGCAACCAGCACTAAAAACGATCAGCCGAAAACGACGCCAAGACCCTTTGACCAGTCGCGCGACGGTTTAGTGATTGGCGAGGGAGCCTGTACCCTAATTCTTGAAGAATTAGAGCATGCCGAGGCCCGAGGCGCCAATATTATCGCTGAGCTGGTTGGTTTTGGTTGTAATTCCGATGGTCAACATGTGACACAGCCGACGGCGTCGACCATGCAAATTGCGATTGAATTAGCGCTAAAAGATGCAGATATTGATCCGCAAGTGATTGGTTATGTTTGTGCCCACGGTACTTCAACCGAACGTGGTGACATCGCCGAATCAATTGCAACGTATGATGCTTTAGGCCCTAAGCCAATTAGTTCATTAAAGAGCTACTTAGGCCATACATTAGGTGCCTGTGGTGCGATTGAAGCTTGGGCGTCGTTGCATATGATGCAAGATAACTGGTTTGCGCCAACGATTAATCTTGAGCAGGTTGACCCACAATGTGCACCACTTGATTACATTAAAGATCAAGCACGGATAATTAATACCGATTATGTCATGAGCAATAACTTTGCGTTTGGTGGTATTAATACTTCGCTAATTTTCAAGCGTTGGAAAAACAGCTAAGTTTATTGTGATTAATTGGTTGCTAACGAACCAATTAGCCAAATACAATAAGCCAAATATATAAAGCCCGTCGCTCAATGAACGACGGGCTTTTTTATTAGCTGGCCAAAACAGCAGAGCGCTTTGGTGATATTGATATTAGTTCTACATTAAGCCGTGTCGATTGTTGAGGTTGTTATTGTTTAATAGGCTCTTTACTTAATACCATTGCTAGCCAAATATTTTCAGATTTTGATAATCCCGGCTCATTGAGGATAGTTTTAGACAATTGTGCCACCCGAGCATGTTTTTTTATGTTGCTTGCTAAAGACCAACGCGCAGCAGCAAAAACGGCTTCCATTAAGACATTCTGTTTGTCTTGTTCTGTTTGTTGTGAGGTTTTATACGCATCTATTGAGCCAAGGTATCCATCATAATTAAAGGCCGTAATAATTCGTCGAATGGGTTCCTTACTGCCTGTCGCAAAAAAGTAACCCCATAGGCCATCTAACACCGCAGGGTGATTTAACGTTGCTTGTAAAATATCGGTTGGTTTAGTTGCCAAAGACGTTGTTGCGCCAATCGACCTTAGGTATTTTTTCGATTGCTCGGTATCGGATAACCAAACGGCAAGAAAAACTATTTTCATGTCTTGTTGGGTTAAACCTTGCAGACCCGCCATCCATTCTTCGATTCGCTCGGGGTTGTCGGCCAAAATACGGCTTAAGAACACCGAGAGTGTTTGCGTATGTTTCGGGTTAGCTAAAACCCCTTGCTCACTGAATTTTATAACTTGGGCAACAAACTTGTCAGGGGTCGGATTTTTATAATAATCCATTAACCAACTCGCTTGCGCTACTTGGCTAAAACTTAAAATTAGTACTAGAAGGGGCGATGATATCCATTTCATATTGTAATCTCTAACGGCTGATAATTGGTCAGTTTTAATAATGAGAGTGTGTCACGATTAAACCAAATGGGCGAATTTGTTATGTAACAAATTGACTGACCAGTTATATTTTTATTAGTTCAACCAAACGAAGATTAAAATAGTGATCCGCAGTCGCAAGGCTGAAGTTAACCCAAGCGGCTCGCCCAATTGCCATTATGTTGTTGGTCACAGTTTTGCTCGGTGTCATACAAGATAAAACTTTCTACATTTTTACACTTAACAGCCATGCCACTGAGCATGCTTTGAATTAAAGAACTCAACATTTTTTTACTGCTACTTGCGGTAAAACTAGCAAGCTGTTGGTTGGTTTCAAATACGCAGATTATTTTTAAACTTTTAGGAAAGTTGGCATAATTAACCGTGTGGGTTAACCATTGAAAACCATCAATTTCCTTTAACGCAATGTCACAAACCTCGGTTAATTCGAGTCGTAGTTGGTTATCTATTTTTTTATCTGTTTTACGCATGATCTATCGCCTGCCTAACGTGTAGTGTGAACCTTATGCTGAGCTTATATGTTGCCAAGTTAGCATGTCAGTGTTCACGGTATTAATGAGGATACTTAAATATTAAAGAATTTAACGCCCTAATTTCACTAGGAGTATCACTAAGAGTTTCACTAGGTATATCATTGGGTGTCTTGCTAAGTGTATTGCTTTAAGATCATTTGCACAGCGGTATCAGAGACGAGTGCAATGGTGGTGTCATCAGGAAACTCAATGCACTGAGTCACTTGCGGCCAAAAACAAAATGCTTTAATCACAGCAATAAACTGGGTCGCGACGAGCTCAGGGTGCTCTGTTTTTAGTACCCCAGCCGCACAGGCGGCTTTAAACCAGCTGGTTAACGGTGTCTCTTGGTTGCTAAAACTTTCCATTGCATCTGTGAGTAAATGAGGCGAATGAATACCCTCAGCGATAACTACTTTAGCGGTAGTGATAAAACCATCTTTTCTGAGCAATGAAATTTCGTGCGCCGCCAGTTGTTTTAATTGCGTCTCGATAGGGATCTCGAGAGAAAAGGGCACAGGTTCAAATGTACAGAGCATGGAAAACATCTCAGATATAATCGAGCTAAATAGCACGTCTTTACTAGAAAAATGATTGTAAACAGTACGTTTCGACACTTCAGCTCGTTTAGCAATATCGTCCATGCTAGCGGTTTTAAAGCCTTTTAACTGAAACTCTTGCATCGCAGCATTGATAATAGCGCTTCGTTTTAACTCGGAACGTGATAAGTTTTTTTCTTTCATTTTCAGCTTCTTGCTCTGACTATCTAATAATTATGTCGCTTATTTTACACTACCGAGTTTACTTTTCATAATTAGATAAGTAGACTGCACAGTGTAGTTTACTTATGCTGTTGGATATATGAAAAGAAATACACTTACTGTTTTAACAATACTCGTCGGAGGCATTATGCTGGGAATAACGTCATTACAATCAGAATCTGTGGTTAAACAAGACCCAAATGGATTATCGCATCATAAATCCGATGGAAAGTTTGCTAATACCGCTGCTGACTTTAGCGATGACACCAGTATTTTACCGCTGCTTATGCGTTACATTACCGAAAAGCGTATTGATTCGTCACCCGTTAATGACATTCCTGTTGTTGCAATAACGGCGCAGCAGCTCGAGCAATTACCGCAACATGAAGACAGTGTTATTCGGTTGGGGCATTCGAGCATCTTTATTAAAACCGGCGGTAATAATTGGTTGATTGATCCTGTTTTTAGTGAGCGAGCATCACCCTTTAGCTTTGCTGGCCCTAAACGCTTTCATCAACCACCGATTGCGCTTGAGTCGTTGCCACCAATCGATGGTGTCATAATATCTCATGATCATTATGACCATCTCGACCAAGCTTCTATCGAGTATCTGGCGAGCAAGGTTAAGCACTTTGTTGTGCCTGTCGGGGTCGATAAACATTTGAAAAAATGGCAAGTTGCCGCAAAAAACATTCACGTTTTAGACTGGTGGCAGTCGGTGACAATAGATAATGTTAGCATTACGGCGACACCGACCCAGCACTTTTCAGGGCGCGGGTTATTTGACAAAAATGAGACGCTGTGGGCGTCTTACGTTATAAAGTCAGCGAACAGCAATGTGTACTTTAGTGGTGATTCTGGCTATTTTGATGGTTTTAAACAAATAGGCGAGCGTTTAGGGCCGTTTGATTTAACGATGATTGAAACTGGTGCTTATGATAAAGACTGGGCGAGCATTCACATGACCCCAGAGCAAAGCCTGCAGGCACATGTTGATTTGCAAGGACGCCAAATGATGCCAATTCATAACGGCACCTTCGACTTAGCTTTTCATAGTTGGTATGAACCACTTGAACGTATTAGCGAATTGGCGCAAGCATCGGGTGTGCCATTGCTGACTCCCGTGATGGGGCAAAGTGTGTCAGCCAACACTGTAAACAAAACTGCGCCATGGTGGCGCGATCTACAGTAATCTAACATCAGCGCTTATCCGCGGGGAAAGCGCGTGTACCCAGCGCTTATTCGGTACTCTAGTTTGCAGTGGTACAGTTACTTAACACCATGCGGGCCGACTGCTTTTGCGCTGGGGCTATTTGCCATTGATTATCAAAAATAGCACCACGCTCCACACAAACAAACTGCTGGTAAAAGCTGTCGCTAATATCAGGCATTTTTGCCGCTAGCTCAGCACCGGGGTTCCAAGTAATAACGCTATTACAATTGGTGCCGCTGATTGAGATTGGTGTGGAATTCTCAATGGTTTGACTGGCGCTACCAGTAATAAAATAACGGTCAACTTCACCGTTAAAGGTTAGTGCGCCATTTAACTGTTCAACGTTGGCATTATTTGCCGAATCAACGTATTGATAACCGTCTAAACCGTTAACGGCGGCAGTGGCGATATTTTCTATCGCAAAATAGCTATGCATTGCCCATTCACATTCGATAGTTGCTGTTGAATGATTGGTGATTGCAAACTCAATCGCTAGTTCGTCACCAAGTGTAAACTCGAGTTCCATCGTAAATTGATGAGGATAAACTAACTCACTTTGTTCGCTATGCTTTAACGCTAACGTGATTGTTACGCTGTCGTCTTGGTTAGCTAGGGCGCTGGTTTTAGTCCAAACACTGGTCCGAGCGAAACCATGATTAGAGTAGGCTTTGCCCGTATCAGAGTTTTTCTCACGCTTGCTGCGATGAGGGCCAAACCAAGGCGCACAAAGAGGTACACCGCCACGAATAGCTTTGCCCGGTTCAAATAATGCAAGAGGGCTTAACCATAACAAGGCCGGTTTGTCCGTTGGCTTAAACTCAATAATTTGACCACCGTAAAGTGAAATGACGGCATAACACTTTGGGCTTGTCACGACAATTAACGGCAAAGCTTGCGCTGCGTTGTATAGCTGCTTGGTATCAGAGAGCGAAATGAACGATTGGGTCATAAGTCATTGCTATTTAGAATGATAAAGTTAGCTGAGTATAATCTAATAACCAGCCACTGTTCAAATCAGGATAATCCTTAAGTCAGGTTTGGTATTGAATAAGCAGGTTATGATCCTATAGCTATCGTACAGGGAGTAATTAGCCTAATGGGCAAAGCGCATTCCAAAACATTGCAAACGAAGCTTGGCGGTACAATTGATTGTTAATGTGCTGCGGATTTTCAATATAAAAAATACCCGCACCATTAAACTGACCCTGACAGTTCAGCGCCACCAATTCAATCGGGTGCTTTGCAAAGATACCGCTGGCTTGGCCGGCACTAATTAAGCGGGTGATCATGCCCAGCTCTTGCGCCATCGCATTGGCTTTTTCTTGTGCACTGAGTAATTTAGAGCCGCTAACCAGTTGGAAAAATCGAAGTTTGTCAGGGTGCTTAATGGCCCAAGTCAGCGCATTGTTCCACAGCTCTTGCGTTAGCTCTTTAAGTGAAGATTGCTCGTTCACCTGGGTGCTAAGGTGCTGGGATAAATCATGCTTAGTCGCTAAATATAATTGATAAACCAAAGCCTTTTTATTGGGGAAATGATGAAATAAAGTGCCTGTTGCGACATTTGCCGCTTTAGCAATTGACGCGGTAGAGGTTGCCTCAATGCCATGCTCGCTAAATAAAATTAAGGCACTGTCGAGAATTTGTTGTTTCTTGCTTGTTTTCACTTTAATCCTTTAACCCTTTAATCATAGTATTCACTTTAAATCCTTGTTAACGACACCGTCGATTATGTTCGCTAAGTGTCGTTATGTTTAGGCTGGCCTGTTAGCGTAAAAATATCTTAATCAGCATTTTTCCAATCAAACCACCGTAAGGAGGATGCACTAGTTTACCGGTATTTAGGATGCTGCCACGCGCCAATACTGTTCTAGCGTTCGAGAAGGTTAAAAAGCCCTCTTTGCCATGATAATGGCCCATGCCTGAAGCACCAACACCACCAAAAGGCGCGTCGTCGGCAGCGACATGAAATACAGAGTCATTAATGCAAACGCCGCCTGAGTGAGTTTGTTGCAAAATCTTAGTTTGGGTCGGTTTATCAAAGCTCATGATATAAAGCGCTAATGGGCGAGGGCGGTCGTTAACATAAGTCAGTGCTTGATCTAAATTGTCATAACCAATGATTGGTAATATTGGGCCAAATATCTCTTGCTGCATAACTAACATGTCGTCGTTAACCTCGGTCAACAACTGGGTCGCCAAATTGGCTGATTGCGGATCATAATCTTGACCGTTGGCCGACACTACCTGCGCCCCTTTTTGCTTGGCGTCTTCGAGCCAGCTGATTAAGCGGTGCTGCTGCGCCTCGTTGATGATGTTGGCATAATCTGGGCGGTTATTACTGGTGCCGTACATCTTTTGAAATTGGCGCTGATACTGCGCGATAAATTGATTTACTTGGTCTTTAGGGCACAGAATATAATCGGGCGCGACACAAATTTGGCCAGCATTTAAACATTTACCGTAAATTAAACGCTCAACCGCGGTGGCCATTGGCATATCTGGCGCAATGATTACTGGCGACTTACCGCCCAGCTCCAAAGTCACTGGTGTTAGATTATCAGCCGCTGCGCGCATTACATGACGGCCAACGGTGGTTGAGCCGGTAAAAATGAGATGGTCGAATGCTAGTGCTGAAAATTTCGCTGCAACATCGACTTCGCCAACAATAGAGGCCACTTGATCGTTTTCAAATACGTCGCTTAACATCTTGATTAATGCTGCATTGGTATTGGGCGTAAACTCCGAAAATTTTATCATCGCCCGATTACCAGCGGCAAGCGCCGATACCAGCGGACCCATCGATAACATAATTGGGAAATTCCATGGCACCATAATGCCAATAACGCCCAGTGGTTGATACTCAACCCGTACTGTGGCGGGTGCCAGTAATAAGCCTGCTGAGCGTCGTTGCGGTTTCATCCACTTTTTGAGCCGCTTTAGGGTGTAATTAATATTGATCACACAAGGCATAATGTCGCCGACTAAGCTGTCTTGTTCAGGTCGCTGGCCGTAATCTTGATTTAAAGCGCTAACTAACTGGTGCTGGTGGTCGATCAAAGCCTGTTTAAGTGCGGTTAACTGTTGGCATCGCTGCTGATAAGTTGGGGCCGGACTCTTGGCATAAGCCGCTCTTTGCGCAGCAAGGATCGACTGTAATGAAACCGCGATATTATTGGGATCAATTGACATGCTCATTTGGAACTCCACCATGAATAGTTTGACGACATTTTTGTTCTGCTGTTCTAGTGTATTTTTGGCTGCGGCATTCTACTAACACCTAACACCTAACACCTAACACCTAACACCTAACACCTAACACCTAATACCTAATACCTAATACCTAATACCTAATACCTAATACCTAATACCTAATACCTAATACCTAGAAACCGACTAGTCAGTCGGTTGTTAAATTAGACGCTATTTTAAGTAAAGATACAAGACATTGTGCGGGGTGCAGTGACATTGCAGTTGTCGAAATTAAAATTGTTGCGTCTTAATGATATTTTTATGCGTGTCCCATCTTTGCCCCATCTTTGTTGTCTTTGAGACTTCGACAGTAGGCTAAAAATAAAGCGCACAGATACAGAGTAAAGATAAGACCCGCTAAGGCCAATCCACTATATGGTGCATAAAGTCTTTAATTTTCAAGCTTAACAATACTGCTCTTTTGCTTCAGCCTTAGTCGGTAATTTACCGCACTAGTATCGACTACTTATTGAATTTATACGACTACACTATACCCACAGTCCTTATTGGTGCTACTTATGTCTCATCTTAAATTTTCATCGTTTAAAGTTCTGTTTTGGTCGGCTGTTGTGTTATTCAGCATTAATATTAACTCTGCGGTACCTGCTACTGAAAAACTCTCTGTTGGATATTTTTATCAAGGAAAATATACGGTTATAAACGGAGGTAAAGAAAATGCAAGTTACGTATTTAATCAGCAATCGGACAAAGTAGTAAAACTAGCCACCTTAGACTGGCCGCCATATATCGGTGAGAAATTATGTAATAAAGGCTGGGTATTCAAGTTTACGGTCGCGTTGTTAGTCAGTAAAGGTTATCAAGTACAAATTGATTTTTTACCTTGGGCTCGTGCCGTCAGAAATGTTGAATTAGGTTTTAGTGATATTTTATTTCCTGAATATTACATTGAAGACTCGGCGCCATCTGACTACGTGAAAGGAATGCGTCGACGCGATGCCTTAATGTTATCTAATGAATACCCTGGCGGAGAAATCACGTTTTTGAAACGCCAAGGTGAAGACGATAAATTTAACGGGAATTTAAAAAACTTAAAAGGCGAAACTATCGGTGTTGTTCGTGGTTATCAAAACACCCCCGAATTTGATGCGATGATGGACAACAACGAATTCAAAATAATTAAAGCAGTCAATGATTTACAGCTAGTAAAGTTGTTAATGGCCAAACGGGTTAACTTAATTATTGGCGATCCTAAAGTATTACGCTTTACCATTAACTATTCAGATCTGTCAGCGAGTGATAAAGCAAGATTGAAGCAAGGCATTGAAGAAGTAAAACCAGCAATCAAATACAACGCACTCTATTACGCACTGAGCGCCAAAAATCCAGATGTTAGTTCATTATTAAAAGACATCAATACAGCATTATACGAATTTAAAAATAGCGGCGAGACCCAAAGAATTATGGAAAATGGCAGCAGCGAGTGTTATTAAAGCCAGTAACAAATTATTTGTAACCCATCTTTGTATTGTTATCAATGAATAAACTTTTAGCACCAAATAATACAACCTTTGTATGAGGTATTATTATTTTCTGGTCTATACTTTTTTGAGTAAAAATGATTTTTTAATTTAAATCGTGAGATTTAAAATAGGGGATTTGTTGTGAATAAAGATTTTATGGCCAGTTTATTCTGGCGGTTAACTATCCCGTTAATTTCTTTTTTGGTTATTTTAACTATTGTTATACATTTTCTTATCCCTACTATGATAAATAAAAATGTCGAACAAGAAGCGATTAAAACAGGTGTCAGTATCGTTAATCAGTTCACCAAGTTACGTGGTTATTACAATAAAAACGTGATAAGTAAAGCCTTAGCGGGCGGCATGAAAGTAATGGTAAAACATGAAGGTGTCGAAAATGCCATTCCTCTACCAGCAACCATGATCCATGACATGAGTAAATTACTTTCAAGAGAAAATATTAACCTTAACCTCTACAGTGCCTTTCCATTTCCAAATCGTGCCTCTCGGCGTTTAGACACCTTTCAACAACAGGCATGGAAGCAATTAAATATCAATGCAGACAAGCCATTTACTCTAGTTGAAGAAACTCCAAAAGGCACCTATATCCGTGTTGCTGTTGCCGACAAATTAGTGGCTCAAGGTTGTGTTGATTGCCATAATTCCCACCCTGACACCCCTAAAGTAGGTTGGCGTCTAGGTGATGTTCGTGGCGTTTTGGAAGTGAAAATAAACATGGACAATCAATTAGCTGCTAGTTCTGCATTAGGCTTGAAAATTGTTGGCATTATTATAATTTCTTCAATTATTTTGGTTGTTTTCTTATCTATCATTTACAAAAAAAGGATAAGTCACCGATTAATGGCGATAGTTAAATCATCGGCCATATTGGCCAGTGGCGATTTAACTCACCGACTAAGAGAAGAGGGGCAACACGAAGCTGGGAAAATTTCACGTAGTGTGAATAAGTTTACGGCATCTTTAGGTAATACATTAATAGAAGTTAATGCATCTTCCAACAATGTCTCTACTACTACCGCGTTATTATTAGCGTCGTCTCAACGGGCAACAATTAGATCACAACAGCAAAGCGTAAATACCGAAGAAATGGCTACGGCAATTACTCAAACACTCACGTCGTTAACCGAAGTAGCGAAAAATATTGTGCAAACTAAAAATAAGGCCGAAGATGCAGACAAAGAAGCGATGAGTGCCAGTGAACAAGTCTCGATAGCTAATGATTATATTAAAAACTTATCCAGTGAAATTACCCGTGCTAATGACATTATAATTAAACTGCAAGACAGCAGTGAGAGTATTGGCAGTGTTGTTGATGTTATTCAGGCCATCTCAGAGCAAACCAACTTACTGGCACTCAATGCGGCTATTGAGGCTGCCCGAGCTGGTGAGCAAGGTCGAGGTTTTGCCGTTGTCGCAGATGAAGTCAGAGTTCTCGCGGGGCGGACTCAAAGTTCGACTCAAGAGATCCAAAACATTATTACTGAGATCCAATCAGGGGTTAAAGATGCTGTGTTGGCGATGGGAAAAGGGTTAGAGACCGCCAATATTTGTGTGGAACAAACTGCGCGCAGTACTGAATCTTTAGAGCTAATCACCAATGCGATCAATGTGGTTTCGGAAAATTCTGATCAGATAGCGACAGCAACCGAAGAGCAAACTATGGTGCTAAATGAAATACAACTTAGCTCAGCCAATATTGCTGAAACCGCCACCACGGAATATCAAGATGCGAAGAATAATACCCAAGAATGTGAAAATCTCGAACAGTTAGTCAAGAAAATGCAAGCATCGTTGGCTCAGTTTAGGCTCAAATAATGTCGTAACACATACTAAGAAGGTCGTTAATAACCACTTAGTATGAGTTGCGACAGTAAAATAGATCGAATGAATAAAAACACAGGTTAATTGAATTAACCGACTAATTCAACATGCAGGTGCATCTCAAAAGTGATGGACCTAACATACCGTTTTATAAAGCTAGCATCCGCTTTTTCAATTTTTGTAAATCAATTGCGTTAGCGCGTACCGTGAGTTTCACATGCTCATATTCATATTCTTCTTTAGTGACACTCATGCTCGATCTAATTTCACCAACGATACCTTTGGCAGTATAAGGAACAAGAATCTCTTCTTCGATCATATCCTGCTGTGTCACCTCAATAATATATTGATGCAATTTACGGACATCAGCCGGATTACGCGTTGATGTCATCATGGCATCAGGAAATTCTTCCATTAATGCTTGTTGTTGCTCAACACTAAGTTGATCTGATTTGTTCAGTACCAATAATTTTTTACTGTCCTGAACACCAACTTCACCCAATACTTCATGAACTACATCGAGTTGCGCACGAAACGAAGGATCCGAGGCATCTACTACATATAACAGTAATGAAGCATCTTGCGCTTCAGCTAAGGTTGAATGAAATGAGGCAACTAAGTCGTGCGGTAATTTTTTAATAAAACCGACGGTGTCTGACACTAATACTCGAGGTTGAGTGGCTGGATACAGCGCACGAACAGTGGTATCAAGCGTCGCAAAAAGTTTGTTTTCGCCCTCAACATCGCTACCGGTAATCGCTCGCATCATAGATGACTTGCCCGCATTGGTATAACCAACTAAAGCGACGCTAAAAAGATCCGAACGTAGGGTACGTCGTCCTTTCATTTCGTCTTGAACACTCACCAACTCGCGTTTTAGTTCGGCTAATTGGTCGCGTACTTTACGGCGGTTTAGCTCTAGCGTTGTTTCGCCCGCGCCTTTACCCATTTGACGCTCTCTGTCACCACATGATGTTTCACGAAGTCGTGGCGCTACATAATTAAGGCGAGCAATTTCAACTTGTAATTTCGCTGTTTTAGTGCGGGCATGACGACTAAATATTTCAATGATAATACCAGTACGATCAAACACTTCTACGCCTAACTGGTTCTCGAGATTACGTAGTTGAGAGGGAGTTAAATCACAATCAAACACTACCACATCAGCACAGTCAAACGGCAGGTTGTCAGAAGGGATTTGGGATAATGGCGTGTCATCTAATGTGTATTGACCGTCAGATTCGTCATCAACCACCCCTTTATTACCCGTGAGGCGCGCTATTTCAACCAGCTTTCCTTCACCCAATACGTTAACTTTTTGGGTTGAATTTTGCTTTTGCGATTGCGTGCCTACGACTTTAAAACCTAGGGTAGTCACTAAACGCGCAAGTTCTGCAAGTGATTCAGTGGCCTCATCACCTTTAAACTGTGGAGTGCTAATAGAAATAAGTAAAGCGTGACTAAGTGATGGTTTTTCTGTTAGTTGCATAATTTTTTATGTTAGTGCACGTGAGTGCAAACCTAGTGTTTATCTAAAGTAGCTTGATCCTACGCTGTTATAGGCAAGCTTTATAGTGAAATAGCCGACTAAATATAGATATTATTCCTGATAATCAAATCATGTGCCCACAACGTGATAACGATAACCTTGATGGTCAGTTTTATTATGATTAAAACCAAAAGAAATTAGTCTGTATTAGGCGGATATTTTCAGGTAATAAAATGCGTTTAAAACTACAACCAATTGAATATAAATTGTATTTTTATGCGTGTGCCATCTTTGGTTTTTATGAGAGTCCCACCTTTGCTAAACCGTTCATTTTGGTACTCGTAAATCCTCTTGATTGCTAGGCTACGACGTAAACTATCACTTCATTATTCTCGGTTGTATCAAAAAAGTAGGTAAAGTAATTTATCTATAATAATCGCGATCCTGTTCGTATTAGAACATAAACCCGAGAAATATTACTTCGTGATCGAACAATTATAGTTACTTTTATCTCAACGTTTAATTTTGTGTTAATACCATGATCCGCACCTAAACTAGGTCTTTGATAGCGTTTCACATCACCCATAAAACATAGGTAACGTAAATAAAACAGCAGCACATAAGGCCTGCGGGGTAGTGTGGTAGATCGGTTTAGTGTTTTTTACATCAACGTTTAAAGCAAGGGAAATTAAAGCCGCAATACTCAGTTAACTCCAATCTATCTTAAGAAGACCTTTTAATTAGTTAGAGTACAAAGTATAGTGTTGTTTTTCTTCTGACAAAATACAGGGTTAACTTTGTGTTCAAAGTTCTAAAAAGACTCACCTCTAGTATCATTGCATTGTTACAGCCCTCCTATTCATTCATACCGATTTAAAGCCGAAACACATAATTTAACGGCACAGTAATACTTCGTTATTCGTGTAAATATTATGGCGCTTAGCCTAATTGGATCTTCGATTTTGAATTATTATTAATCGTAGCGGACGTTAAAAAAAGTAAATAGTTTCTTGATGCTAAACACGGCTAGCATCAAAGTTTTTAGTCGATACACCATGCTAAAGTAGACCATAGATTAAATGGATCTAACACTAAATAAGAGTTAAAAAACGGTAGGGAACCAAATGAATATCAAAGAGTTAGAGTTATCTAATTTGTCAGAAATTAAAGCATATGTGGAATACAACGAGGCCTTCCTTAATTCTCAGTTTTTTGAAACTTCAATTGAGGAATTACTAAATCAGCGAGCAGCTCTGTTCGACGAGTTACTCGCTCGGTTGTGGTCTTTTTATAATCTTGAAGCCCCTAACATTTCACTTAATGCCGTGGGTGGTTATGGTCGCTCTACTTTACACCCGAAATCTGACATTGATATTTGTATAATATTTACTGAGCAGTTAACCCCAGTACAAGAAACAAACTTATCGACATTTTTGACCCATTTGTGGGATTTCGGTGTTGATATTGGCTACGCCGTCCGATCGGAAAAAGACAATATTAATGCCGCACGTGATGACATTACCATTGCAACCAATTTACTCGACATTAGAACATTGTCGGGCGCCAGCAGTCATGCCGACAACATTTTAGTTACTTTATATAGCAGTGATATTTGGACCAGTAGAACCTTTTTTGAACACAAAATAGAAGAGCAAGAAAATCGTCATTTAAAAGCGAACAACACAACCTTATACCTCGAGCCTAATATTAAGAATAATCCAGGCGGTATGCGCGATTTTCAGACTATTGTTTGGATTGCCAGTAAGCACTTTAATGTTTCTGATGTCCGGTCGCTAAAATCGTTAGGTTTCTTAAAACCAGACGAATATTCAGAACTTATTGAATCTCACGACTTTATCTGTCGCATAAGATGGGCACTGCACACGGTATCCAAACGGCCAGAAGAGCGACTACTGTTCGATCATCAATTAGCTGTTGCCAAATTCATGAAGTTTGGACATGGCGACAATGGCCAACTCGCGGTTGAAAAAATGATGCGTCAGCTCTTTAGGGCAATGGCGCAGGTTCGTGAGTTAAATCAAATGATGACTGATATATTTAAAAGAGAAATACTTCAGGCGGATAACAAAAATACCACGGTTAACATTGATGACAAATTTTCAATTTGCAACGATATGATCCAAGTAAATTACGATGAAGTATTCTATAACAAAGCAAATGTTATTAAGCTCTTTCGATTAATTGCTGAAAACGAACAAATAAAAAGCATTGCCCCTGAGACCTTGAGATTGATCAGACAAACCCGCAGGCGTTTACTTGGAGAGTTTCAGGACTACCAAGAGTGCAGAACAGAATTTTTAGCAATAATAAAACACCCAAATGGGTTAAAACTCGCGTTCAGTTTAATGCACCGATACGGGATCTTAGCGTCGTACTTTCCGCAGTGGAAAACGATTGAAGGGCAAATGCAGTTTGATATGCATAACGCTTATACAGTTGACGAACACGCATGTAAGCTAATTCATTTCCTCAATAGTTTTAACTCTGCCCAAGAAAATAAAGTGCTTGTAAATAGTCTTTATAGAGCAAGTTCTTTTAAACACGTCTTAGTCATTGCTGGGTTGTGCCATGACTTATCTGGCAAGCAGTCACATGAAGCAAATGAACTAAGCGCGATACACGCACAAGAATTTTCATCGCTACACCAACTTAAAAAATCTGAAAATGAATTAGTCACATGGCTGGTTAAAAACCAAGACTTGTTGATTAGTACGACCCAAACACAAGACATTAAAGATCCAGAGATTATAAAGAAAATAGCCAAAGCAGTGGGCACCGAGTCAAAACTAAATGCCCTGTATTGCTTTACTGTTGCCGATTTAAAAGCGACTAATGATCAACTGTGGAACGAGTGGCAAGAGAGCTTATTAGACGACCTTTATTTTTCACTGAGAAAAGCACTAAAACAAGGTATAGAAAAGGTTTTTGAACTGAGAACAATCATCAGAGAAAACAAAGCCGAGGCATTAACAGCCCTGTTATCCAAGGGGTTTTCTGAAGCAACGATCAAAAGTCTTTGGGTTAGTCTGCCTAGTAGTTTTTTTAGTTCGAACCACGTTGAAGAACTGATTGAGTTTTCTATGACAATCTTGAGCTCTGACGGTGATAAACCGATCGTATCATTAAGTGAAGACTCAAACCATGGCTGCACGAACTTACTCGTTTATGTAAAAGATAGAAGTATGCTATTTGTTGATCTGTTTAATACGCTGGTTTCTTTAAAAATTAGAGTTAAAGAAGCTCAAATATTAAAAACTAAAAGTGAGCACGTCTTAGAAATAATAAAGATCCTAGATCATACCGGTGAGTCTATCAGCGATGCATTTCGATTAAAGCGTATCACTAAACGGATTAACGACATGCTACTTAGCCAAAAATCGGTTCCAAAACCGGTAAAGCCCCGGTTTGTTAATAATTTTGAAAATGACCCTACCGTGGAATTTTTAGCGACGCCCAAGCTAAACAAAACGTTATTACGCATTAACGCGTTGGATGACCCTTTGTTTATAGGGAAGATTTGTAGTGTGTTTAAAAATGAGGAGCTAACGATCCACTCAGCCATCATTAGTACGTTGGGAGAATGCTCAGAAAACGTATTTTTAATTTCTAAAAAACACAATGAACCACTGACCGACAGTGACAAATCGGATTTAGTAGAGCTTTTGGTTAAAAACATTGCATAACTTTACCGATAATACATGGCTATTTATGTTTTGAAAAATGCAGTGGGGAATTAGCGTAAAAACTTATCTATAGTTTTTCTAATACGTTATTATCTATCTTTACATAAGCTGTAAGCTTGCACGGTCATATAACAAGCTGCTAACAGCGTTATTTTGCTGTAAATACGTCAATAAACACTAAATTCTCTAGGGTTACAAACCGATATCATGACAAGAAAAATATTAAAATTGAAGGTGAAAGCAACAAAGGTCCCCAAACCAGTTGATGAAGAGATCAAGGTTGCCAAGGTTGTCTCTGAAGAAGATCCTCAAAAACGTTTTTTAAATGGCGTAGCCATCAATCCTTATCAGTGTATTCGCCTAGAATTAGGTTCTGAGCAACTGTCTGCACGCGCGATGGATTTGTTCACGCCAATCGGAATGGGGCAGCGAGGTTTGATTGTTGCTCCGCCAGGTTCCGGAAAAACGACCATGTTAAAACATATTTGTCAGGCGGTTGGAAAAGCGTATCCCGAGATAAAACTTTATGCGTTACTCATCGATGAGCGCCCAGAAGAAGTAACCGATTTTAAACGCAGCGTGCCGGCCCAAGTACACGCTTCATCCACGGATGAAAGTTATGAGCACCATGTTCGTGTCGCCAACAACGTGCTTAACATTGCTCGCAAAGAAGCTGGCGAAGGTCACGATGTAATGATCGTGATTGACTCTCTTACCAGGCTCTCACGAGTATATAATGCAACACAAAAAAGCAGCGGCCGTACCATGTCGGGCGGTATTGACGCCAGAGCGCTCGAAATACCACGAAAACTGTTTGGTGCGGCGAGAAAGATAGAGAACGGTGGTTCACTTACCATCTTAGCGACAATACTCGTTGATACTGGAAGCCGGATGGATCAGGTAATATTCGAGGAGTTCAAGGGCACGGGTAATATGGAAATCGTTTTATCTCGCGAAGCTGCAAATGAGCGGGTTTTCCCCGCAATCGATATTGCTAAAAGTAGCACGCGCCGTGAAGAGCTTCTGCTTAATTCGAAAGAGCTCGAAAATATAAGAAGCTTGCGAAGGGCACTTACCACGCTTAAACCTGCCGATGGTGCAAGGAAACTTGCTGAGCTACTTGAACAATACCCAACGAATGTTGAGCTATTGACCGCTAGCTTCCAAAAGTAATCCTAGAGATTGTGTATTCATTCACGGTACCACTCACTCTACAGCGTTATCGATGAAAAACTAGGCTAAATGTAAGGGCACTTACTGCTTTGCCCGCTATTCTTTCGGTAGCGGGAGAATCATTTAACCTTGTTGTTGATAACGCTATTGTTCGCCGTGCCATTATATATTGCTCTGGTACTGGTGTTTGTCAAACTAGTTCACGCGTGAAATTATTAGATGGCTGTCCAAAATTACGCTATTGAAACATTGGCTTTTATCTACGCATCCATACCATTTTCAATGTTGGTCAGTCTAAATAATTGACGATAGTTAAGATAAGATATCGCGATCAGGGAACGATAACCTCCAGCGCAGTGGACGTAGTAATCTCTATTTTCTGATGGCACGGCACCCATCAAGATCTCAGACAGCGGTAAATTTTCAGAGCCATTCCAACGGATCTTTTTAGTTTCCTCTTCTTCACGGACATCGAGAATGCAAAAATGTTTGAGTCCATTTTTTAAAGCAAATGTCTTGAAAAATAATGGATTGATAACTAATGATTTGAGCTCTAATGGTTTTATATTAGGTACACTTTGTGTCAACCAATGCGATTTAACAAATGGCTCGCACAAGTGGGGCGACTTTTCATCGATAACAAAATTCCTATATCCCATCTCAACAAGTTTAACAGTGATGCCATGTAAATCTGCAAGGGCAGATACTACGCTAAACTGTTGTTCTAAGTCAGGTACAACCTGTTTAAACCAAAACTCAAAATTACCACCCAAAAGCCCTACAAATATACTCCCTGGGATATGCCCCTGAATAAATTGTTCGCCAGTTCTTGTATCAATCGTGAGCATATTTGCGCTTATCCCAATTCATAGAGGCGATAATAATAGCGGCCAATATAATGATGAGCGCATATCGTTGACCATTGGATACTGACTCTTGAAAAACATAAATCGCCAACATGAAATGCAATGTCGGCTCAATATACTGGAATAAGCTAATTTTACTTAATGGTGTTTTATGCAGTGAAATTGTTAGCATAAATACAGCAAGCAGTTGTAATGGCGCTGTGCCAACTAATAACATAAAGTCAGCATTCGAATGAAAAGTCTGTTCGTTATACAAAATATACACCAGCGCTATTGGCAGAAATATAATGGTTTCAAGAAATATACTGCTAAAAGTGCTTAGATTCATCGCTTTCTTTACTGCCAAATACATTGCAAAGCATAAAGCGATAAGCAAACTCAGTGCCGGAAAGTTATTTTCTACTATTCCATATACCA
The DNA here is from genome assembly GCA_013214945.1 of Gammaproteobacteria bacterium. NCBI lineage: Bacteria > Pseudomonadati > Pseudomonadota > Gammaproteobacteria > Gammaproteobacteria bacterium. The sequence continues at coordinate 108,405 of JABSRT010000003.1, read as the reverse complement.
CGACAGCAATAATCATTAACACCAGCGAGATTATTTGGTGACGACTCACTTGCTCACGAAACAGCATGAACCCAAAAGTGAAGACTAAAATTGGAGTAATATAGAAAGCAAGTGAAGCGGCCATAAGGTTGCCCGTTACGGTGGCGTACACAAAGCCCAACCATGAAATGTTCATTAGCATGCCCGCAAGAGCAGCCAGAATGATATTTTTTCCAGTCAGTTCGTGACGACTTGGTATTAGCTCAGTTTTAATGCTGCCAATAATGATAAGGATGACACCCGACCATAAAATTCGATGCGCTAATATTAACAGCGGATCATAATCGCCAAGCTGATGAAAATAGATCGGCAGCAAACCCCACACGACGAATACCATCGCACCTAGCAACGTATACATGCCGGCTCCTTCATAATATACCCACATGCACACACAGCACTGAATATTCGACATCGGGCGAGTGCTTCGCGACCTGTCGTTAGTGCAGCAGCCAATGCGGCATACGCTACCGAGCTATCATAATGATCAGCATCAGTTTCAATTACATTGTTCATATTATTACTTCTTAGACGTGGATTTTTGACCGTTCGATTGTTCAGGAAGGCATTTGGTGCGCCGTGAATACGAATATTCAAATGGACGGATAATCACCCTCTGTGAGGGTAATTATCTTATTGGGAATTTGGTTGTTCGGTACTCAGGTTTGCTACATCAATGTTGGTTCAATAAAGCCAGCTGTCGCTTTCATGTCTTTGATCCAGCGTGCTATGTGAGAATAGCCGTCAAGAGATAGTCCTGCTTCTTCCAGATAAACTAGTGTCGACAACACGGCAATATCAGCAATGGTTATGTTTTGTGATACTAAAAATGCTGACTCAGCAAGATCAGTATTGAGGTTTTCAAATAGCTCGTAAGCAAGCTTCGAACATGCCGGATACTCGGTTTCATCAATCATTTTGAAAGCTTTGATAATTCGTCCTTTTTCGACAGAATCAAAGAGCTCATTAGCAACAAGAGATAAATACACATCGATTTTTGCAGCGACATCGATTTTAGTTTCCGGATACCAATCGCTGTTCAAGCTACGGCGAGCTAGGTAACGAACGATCGCCATTGAATCAGCAACGGTCACTTTTTTATCGTCGACAGTGTCGATCAGTGCAGGGATTTTTCCTAATGGATTGATCGCCATAAAATCTTTGCTTTTATGTTCTCCAGCCATGAGGTCAACATTAACTATTTTAAAATTAATACCTAACATAGATGCCGTTAGACGAGCACGATACGAAGGAAGTGAGTAAGAGAAGCTGTAGATTTCCATAAATATACCTTATTAAATAATTACACAGGTCGGTGTAATTAAATGTTATGGCAATCGAGTGATGTTTGCAAGTGTTTTTGCACAGATCTGTGTAAAGCGTGTAAGGCTACAAATACATTCCAATTTATTAATACTCTTAGGGTTCTGTTACACTAGCGCCGCTGACCTTTAAATTAAGACTTTTCCTATGCAACGCCCGCCACTTCGACAAGCAAAAACCATCGATAACGTATTTAATAGTGCTTATTGGCACTTAAGCCAACAAGATTTTACGATTGCTGAAATCCGTACCAAGCTAGAACGTAAAACAGACAATCTTGAGTGGATAGAAAAGGTGCTTGCCCAAGTTATCGAACATGGTTATCTAAAGAGTGACCTTGAATTTACGATCCGTTATTGCGAGTCTGCATTTAGCAGTGAAATAGGAAAAGCAGCCATCCAACGCAAATTAAAAATGCGCGGAATATCCTCCAGTGATATTGAAACGGCAATAGAGCAAGTCATTGAACAACAAGATATTAATTTCGATGAAATGGCGAGCAATCGACTACTGTCTCGGTTTATAACATTCGACGGTATTAGCAAAGAAAAAGTGTACGCCCAAATGACAACCCGCGGCTTTACTCGCCCACAAATAGATCAGGCGCTGTCACAACACCCTGAAAAAGATTCGCTGCGCAGCAAAATGGTCATACAAGCTGAAAAAGCCGAACTAGCAACGGAAATCTTTAAGCTATACCGCAAAGGTAAAGGGCAAACGCTAATTCTCAATGAATTAAAACAGCGCCTTATCGATGTCAGTGAATTTGAAGAAACGTTATACCAACTCGAACTTGCTGGTGATATCGACTTTTATCAGAGCTGCAAAGATCAATTCGCCAAAAAAAGCTATGACTTATCTGACTATAAAGAGAAATCAAAGGCCTATGCTTACTTGTCACGAAAAGGCTTCACCAGTGATGAAATCAAAGAAACAATGTCACCCGAACAAGAAAATTAGCATGTGTTTTTTAATATCTAACGGCTAGATACGCCACAGCAGCTATCACGGTTAGAGGCTGTGCTCGCCTAGCCGATGCAATAAAAGAGGGTAAGCACAAACATAAAATCCCACAGATATTTATTGAAAACGTTATTATTTTATTTAACCTGTTGGGAGCCGGTAGTACAGTGCTATTTGGGTTTACAAACACCAATTCAAACACCATTTAAAAACAATGACACTCATCAGCGAAGCGATTGATTATGACAAAGAAAGATAATTTTAATGGCCTCTACTCCTTTGTAACCACAGCACAGTTAGGCAGTTTTACCGCTGCTGCCGAGCGTCTTGGACTGACAAAATCTGCAGTAGCAAAAAGTGTCAGCCGTCTGGAACAAAAATTAGGATTAAAGCTACTTCATCGTTCAACCCGACGTTTAAGCTTAACCGCAGACGGAGAGTTTTATTTGAGTCGCTGTCGTGAGGCATTAAATATAATGGAGCATGCTGAGTCGGTATTAACGCAGCATATTGAGAGTCCGTCTGGACGACTCCGAGTCGATCTTCCTGCCGCCTTTGGTCGGAAGTTGATTATGCCTTTATTACTAGAAATTAGTGAGCGTCATCCATCACTGTCACTTTCGATTACATTCAGTGAACGTTTTGTTGATTTAATCGAAGACGGCATTGATTTTGTGGTTCGGATAGGTGAATTGAAAGACAGCAGTGAATTAATTGTAAGATCGCTCACTACGCAAAAATTAGTTATTTGTGCCGCACCAACTTACCTAGCACGTCACGGTAATCCAAAAAATATAGAAGACGTTCAACAGCATAAATGTGTTCTGGGCTTTCGTCATGAACAGGCTGTGGTGTGGCGATTGAAAGAGCCAGACGGCAGCACACGTTTGTATACGCCGCCCGTTGGGCATGAATATGGTGATGCAATACTTGAAGCGACATTAGCAGGGCAGGGACTTAGCCAGTTACCACGATGGTTAATTGAAGATCATCTTAGCCGTGGTGAGTTAGTTGAGGTGTTAACACAACACGCGGGATACGAAGTGCCAATTCATCTTCTTTGGCCGAAGAGCAGCCATCTTCTGCCGAAGACTCGCTATACGGTTGATTTCTTATTGCAAGAAGCACGTAAAGGCACTTTTGGTTAAATGATTTAGTGATTTAAATTGATGAAGCTTGCTCACTGACTGCTGCTGTTTCTACCGTATAATTGGGAAAATCGGTGTAACCACGCTGATCGCCCCCATAGAAGATAGCACGATCGGCTTGTGCGAGTGGCCAGTCGTTTTTCATCCGCTTGACAAGGTCAGGATTTGAAATAAAGGGGCGACCGAATGCGATCAAATCAACGGTACCTTCATTGAGGTATCGATCTGCTTTCTCCTTATCAAAGCCTCCTGCAATCATTAATATGCCATCATATGCAGCGCGAAACTTTTCAGTAAATCCTTTCGGTATTGCTTGAGCGCCGATTGTCTCTTGATCACTTAAGTGAACATAAGCCAGGTTTCGTATAGAAAGCTCACTGGCTAACTGTAACCAAGTTTCTTCTTCTTGAGCGAAAGCAGACATACCAGCAAAACGCCCCAAAGGAGCGAGTCGAATACTGGTACGTTCTGAGCCAATCGCATTAGAAATTTCGTCTACAATTTCTAACGCTAAACGGATACGGTTGTTAATGTTTTTACCCCCATAAATATCACTGCGGGTATTTAACGTTGCATTGATAAACTGCTCAATTAAATAGCCATTTGCCCCATGAATTTCAACACCATCAAAACCCGCTTCAATGGCATTTTTCGCGGCTTGTACAAAATCTTGTTTTATTAGGGCGATTTCTTCAATCGTTAAGGCTTTGGGCTTGGACACAGGAACCTGTGCGGGTTTCCCTTGTTCATTAAGTGCAAAGCAAGTGCCGTTTTCAGCAATTTCTGCCACTGAGCTTACTGGGGCTTGTCCATTAGGTTGTAAACTGGTGTGTGACATTCTACCGACATGCCATAGTTGGATAAACACCTTGCCATTATTGTCATGAATCGCCTTGGTCGTTGCCTTCCATCCTTTTACCTGACGTTCACTATAGATACCGGGTGTAAATAAGAACCCTTGTCCTTGGCGTGAAATTTGTGAACCTTCAGTGATAATTAGCCCAGCTGAGGCTCTTTGCGCATAATACAACGCGGTATCACTATCTGCAGCGTCTTCGTTATTGGCAATACGCGCTCGTGTCATTGGGGCCATCACTACACGATTAGCCAGCTGCAGACTGCCTAGTTTAAATGGGTTAATAATTTACTCATGGAACGTCTCTTCATTTTTAATCCAAAATTGAATCATGTGATTGTGATCTTCAAGGGGCTAATTAGCGTTTTTTGATTTCGGTGATGTAAGTGACGCTTAACTTAGCAATGAAGTTACTTACATCGTCGTAAGCTTTTTTACCTACTGGTGAAGCAAAGGCCTTTTCGGCATCCGCTAGTGAATCAAACCAAAGTTCAGAGAAGCCGTCTATAGGCGAATCAGGATACTTACGGCGATCGATAGGGTTGAGTACATACCCTTTTAATCCCGGTAATTGCAGTGCTATTTCAGTGTGGACTTGCTCCCAGTAACTGACGAATTGCTCGAAGGTATCTTCCTTTCGCTTTTGCAAAAGACCGACATGTTTAAAACCAGTTGTTATAGACATAATTAACTCTTAAAGGTGAGTGTTTATCTGGCGGTAACTATGATGGAATGCATAACAGAGATAAACAGGTATAAGTTCGTAACATTGACGACAAATTCTCTACAATAAAAAGTGGAATTGGTAGCTTTCGGTGTTTTTTAAACTCGTTCACTCGCTTTATTATCATGCAGGTAAAGTTTGGGGTTCACTGAGAAAAACAAAGATTAGCGCCAGCCGCAAACCGCCTTTTTAGCGTTCAGTATCTTCTACACCACTACGAATTAAATCATCACAGAGCAGTAACTAAATAATTGAAATATTGAATAATTTCAATTATTGTTCTCACATATTATAAATTTAGCTAAGAATGGTTAATTCTACAGCCACGTTATGTTTCAAAGAGGTTTTGGTGGATATCATTAAGTATGCTGAAAAAGCAATGTCGATGGATGATGAAACATGGAAAAGGCATTCCAACCCTTGGAGCGTCTACACCCGATTTACAACGTTGCCATTGATCTCTTTAGCCTTTTGGTCAAGAGAGTGGATTGATGCCTATTCGGTAGCATTAATTGCTCTGTCTTTTTTGTGGGTTTGGGTAAACCCTCGTATATTCGGCGCACCCAGCACGACAAATAACTGGGCATCAATGGCTACATTTGGGGAGCGAATATACTTAAATCGTGAAAATGAAGTGATACCAATTCATCACCTTAAAGCTTGCCGTACTCTTCAATCATTATCAGCAATGGGTCTACCGTTTTTTATATATGGCCTTTATTTCTTAGATCTATGGGTTTTAATACTCGGTAACTTGTGGGTAATGGCATTTAAAGCATGGTTCGTTGATCGCATGGTTTGGTTGTACATGGACATGAAAGAATCAAACCCCCTCTATAAATCGTGGTTTAAAACATAATAAGGCTTTAAGCGGGCTAAACAGTGGGTAAGTTTTAGTTCGCTATACGACACACCTAAACCCAAGCCCAACATGTTTTTTAATGCGGAAAATGAAAGAAAATCAGTGATAATTCACAGCCTATTTTGGTCATAAACTACTTGATAAAATCAATAGTCACCTTATTTCTCAACAAAAATAACTTTCCATTTCTTATCGAAAATCTGTGATTCGATTGAGCAAAGTAATGCGTTTATTGTTGGTTGGTTAAATCTTTTATTGCATTTTAAGACGACCGTCTTTAAACTGCCTCGAGTTAAAAGGCAACAGGTTATTAATCGATGGCAAGACCTAGAAAAAATGATCATTTAAAACAAAAGCTACTAGAGACAGGCATGCGTTTATTAATTGATAACGGCTACCATGGCACAGGCATCAAACAAATTCTTGATGCCGTGAATGTACCTAAAGGGTCGTTTTACAATTTTTTTACCAGTAAAGAACAGTTTGTTTCAGAAATTATTACTTATTATTCAACCGTTATTTCCGAAGAGTTTTCATCTTTTTTGAAAACGTTTAAAAACGAATCTGCGATTATTACTTTTTGGTTGTGTTTTCAAGAGAAAGTGAATACCAGTGAAAGTGGTGCGTGTTTAATCGGTGCTATGGCATCAGAAATCGCACAGTCTAGTGAGTTATGTCGCCGTACTTTAATTAACGTTGAAGCCGCTTGGATATCAACTCTCACGTTATTATTAAAATGTTCTCAACAACAAGGTGATGTTCGCAATGATCTCAAAGCAGAAGACTTAGCCTCATCTTTTTATAATCATTGGCAAGGTAGCTTACTTGAATTTCAAGTGAGCAATAATCCAGATATTGTTTTACATCGTTTAGCTACATTTGTTCGTCTGTTATTAACAGATCAAGGGCACACAAAGATGGCCTCCTGCTCTCATTATTTCAAGGATAACCTTAATGTCTAATAAAAGACTACTTACTTCATCCATTGTCATTACCGGCAATTATTCTGCTAAAAATCGATTATTTAAATCAGCGATGAGTGAACAGCTAGGAGACAACAATTTTGCGCCAACTCCTCAACTTGTGCATCTTTATGATATTTGGTCAAAAGGTGGGACAGGTGTATTGATCACAGGCAATGTGATGATCGATAGAACAGCTTTAGGTGAACCTAAAAATGTCGTGCTTGATAAACATTCTGAATTATCACTGTTCAAAGAATGGGCACAAGCCGGAACACAAAACAACACCCAAATATGGATGCAACTTAATCATCCAGGAAAACAAAGCCCAAAGTTCTTAAGCACAGAACCGGTAGCGCCATCGGCTATTCCACTAGCGAAAGCCTTACAAAGTAGCTTTAATACGCCTAGAGCGCTTAGTGAAAAACAAATATTGGCTATCATTGACGATTTTGCATTCGCCGCTGAGAAGGCACAGGAAACAGGATTTACTGGGGTGCAAATTCACGGTGCTCATGGTTATTTAGTCAATCAGTTTTTATCGCCTCATCACAATCGCCGCGAAGATAAGTGGGGAGGTAGTTTAGAAAATAGAATGCGCTTTGTTCGTGAAGTTTACCAAGCGATTAGGCTACGTGTAGGAAATGATTTTCCTATCGGTATAAAACTAAATTCTGCTGATTTTCAAAAAGGTGGTTTTAGTGCTGAAGACTCAATTCAAGTGATGAAAACCTTACAAGATGATGGCATAAACTTGATTGAGATTTCAGGGGGAAATTATGAAAAACCCAAGATGATGGGCGGTAATGTAAAATCGAGCACTGAAAAGCGTGAAGCATACTTTTTGGAATATGCTGAAAAAGCCAAAGAAGTGTTAACAATACCCTTGGTAGTAACGGGGGGGTTTAGATCGGCCCCCGCAATGGAGGAAGCGCTTAAATCAGGTGCCACAGATATGATTGGTATTGCCCGACCATTAGCGGTTGATCCTAATGTATCTAATAAATTACTCGCAAACGAATGTCATAAAATATCGTTGAAAACGTTAACCACGGGCGTTAAAACCTTAGACTTTATGGCGATGTTAAATATTACTTGGTACGAACATCAACTCAGTCGCATAGGCAATAAAAAAGCCCCTAAACCAAATATGAGCACTTGGCTCTCTGTCATAAAAACAATTTCAAGTATTGGATTAATCGCGTTTAAAAAACGTCGAGCTTAAATATTATTCGAACAACATTACAGGCTTGAGACGGTGCAACAAGTGCGCCTACTGGAAGCCACGCCTTATTACCACGGTATATCTCGCTGTGTTCGTCGTGCTAATGAACATCACTACCGCTGCTACAAAGGCGTTGGCTGATTTTAGTAAACATATAATAAATTACCTTCAGTAACATAACGTAACGAGTACTGGTGATGGTTTATTGCATCAAATTTTGACATTCTATTTATATTTTCCCGACAAATTAATTTTTTGGCACTACAAATAGTGTGAAATGGATTCCTAGATTAAATAATAGGGGGCTTTCTAGATATTTAGCACCTAAATTACTTGAGAGTCCTTTTTTATTTAAATGGTACAGTTTTTGCTTTTGAAATGTATTCTTAATAAAGGACCACAGGAGAAGGTGTGAAGATGCAAGTAACTAATTCAACGAATCGATATTCAAGTGTATTTGGAACAAGCAACCATCAAACAAAAGCAACGTCGAATGACAAAAGCGATTTTTCGACTAGCGAAAATACAACAACAGGCATTTCAATAAAGGGCACTGTTGAGCTTTCTTATAAATATGATTTTCTTAGCTTTGAAGAATTTTCGAAAATACCGGGAATGGCGGATAGAATAAATGAGATGGAAAACATCTCTCTCCATGATGGTTCACCACAACATATTCAGCAATATAAAGATCATTTTTCTAATGTAGCTAACCAGCAAGACACCAAAGCAATAATACGTGTTGGCGATGAAGTTGTTGCTATATTCCAACATACAGGCGGCGTTACTTCAAAGAGCAATTTTAGCAATTTAATTAATCAAGCTAATGGGGATATTGATACTTTAAATAATTTACTTACACAAAAATACGGGGAAGACTTTTCGATTGAAACCTTTGAACAAGGAAAAGGGCCGACTGGAGCTGAATCGTTTGAAATTTTTAATGGCTATAGTTTAAGCTCTTATGTTGATGAAGAAGTTCTAAATATGGAGAATAGTTACTACCTTAATTTACAAAAAGCAGATGACCTAGAAAAACAAAGAATTTTATACAACCATGCGCCACAAACTGCCGTATTTAAAGTGGGAGGTGAAATTGTTGGTAGCATAAACGAAAAAGGTTATGTGGATATTAATCTTAATATAAAAGAACAAGCTGATGCTAAAGGTATTGACAGAGAATCACTTAAACCGTTTTATAGCTACGACCAAATGCATGACACCGACACTGCTAGCATGATGGCTATGTTAAGTGAAGTTTTTGGTGAAGACGTTGAAGTTGAACAATTTAACCAAGACAATATGCCAACGTTAGCTCAAACAAGAAGCAAAGCAAGTGCACAAGTATTGCCGCTATAACGGCAATACTTTACCCAATTTACAATGTGTAAACGCAACTAAGTAGCTACCCAATCAAAAAGACTAAAAAAGTATGCTTTTTTGTCCCTAAAAATAGACATCGACACAACTATTTCTAAGGTGCTTTATACCCACAGCGAGGTAGAAGCCAATCCACCTTGCAACGGTATTAGATGTTCAACCTCATGTTTGCTCTGCTACTCCATTAATAATCAGTTCGCGTAACCAGCGATGGCCAGAGTCGTGTTCATAATGTTTATGCCACAGCAAAACATAGGCGCCTGGGGCCATCTCAATGGGCATTGGTAATACTTGCAACTTAAAACCGACTGCTAGCTTGGTTTTAGCTTGTGAAGTTTGTGATTTTAATTTTACTAAAACATACGGTATTAGAGGTAAAGATTATATTGAGTGTCACCATAAAAACCCTCTATCTGATACTAAAGTTGGAGAAAAAACTAAAACTGAAGATTTAGCACTTTTATGTGCTAACTGCCATCGAGTTATTCATAGATATAAGCCTTGGATAAGCGTTGAAAAACTAAAAGAGCAATTTAAAGGTCAACTTTAGCTATTTGGGGTTTACCATATAACAACACGCCCTGAGGTGGACAACAAGTTTAATTTACCCAATATTTGGGCGTTAAACCTACTAGTCGAGTCTGTGCATTGCTTTACGATACACGTCACTTTTGTCGCGTTTACCGACAGCTAACACAGTGACCGTGATGATTTTATCTTCGACGGTATAGACTAGGCGGTAGCCTGATTGGCGAAGTTTTATTTTATACATATTATCTGAACCAGACAATTTGGCAGAAACAACATGAGGGAAACTAAGCCGTTCTTGGAGCTTTTTCTTGAATTGATCCTGCAGAGTCGCGCCCAGTTTTTTCCATTCTTTTAAAGCACTCTTTTTAAACTCGAGATCATAGATCATCTATATTTACCGAAATGCTTGGTTCATTCATTCGTTCCGCTGCAATTGCGATAAGTTCTAGATCTTCTAATCTATCCATTAGTATTTCATACGCAGCCGCAGGAACACAATAAAAGGCAGGTTCATTTCTGTTTAGAACGGCAACAGGTTCACCAAATGCACTAGCTGCAACCTTCATAGGGTTTGCTTTTAATTCTGTGATACTTGCGGCAATTTCTGCCAAGATTCGAGTAGTCATAATAAGTCCTTTAATCGGTCTTTGATTAGGTCATTATAAAGTGATGTCGTAGGCTTAACAAGGAGCGTAAAAAGGGACTTATATGGACGCTCCCTCGCAGTCAAGGCATTAGTCTGACTTTTGTGTCGCGTTAGCTGCACTATTTTACCTTATTGAAAGCTATTAACCGTTGAATAAATCTAGTCTAAAGATGTTAAAAGAAAGATATTAAAAAGGGCACGGATAACTATTTAGCTAACAAATAACTAGTTAATTAATGAGTTAGATATTTCACCTCTTTTTATTAAATAGAAGACAGTACAAAATAAAGTCAGGTATCACTTCAAACGGGGCTTATTTTTTAGTGGCTAATTACCGTAGTAATGATTGATATCGGCACAATTCTTTTTAAGACGCTTTATATCCACACCGGTGTAGAAGCCAATCCACCTTGCAACGGTATTAGATGTTCAACCTCATGTTTTCTCTGCTACTCCATTAATAATCAGTTCGCGTAACCAGCGATGGCCAGAGTCGTGTTCATAATGTTTATGCCACAGCAAAACATAGGCGCCTGGGGCCATTTCAATGGGCATTGGTAATACTTGCAACTTAAAACCGACTGCTAGCTTGGCGACATGTCGCGCGGGGGCGCATAAGATTAAATCGCTGTGCTCGCATAAGATCATTGCGCTGTGAAAGTCGGGCATGTCTATGGCAATGTCGCGGTGCAATTGTTTTATTTTTAGCACTTCGTCAAGCAACCAATGTTCGACACCGCCTAACGTTACTTGGATATGGCGGTATTGCAAAAATGTCTCAATACTCCATGGTTTACTTAACGCAGGGTGGCCTTCTCGGACAAGGCATAAAGAGTGATCTTGTAATAGTTCGGCGTGGTTAATATCTGGCGGAATTTGATTAATATGTAACGCCGAACGCTGATCCCATTCGCGACAGGCAATGCCCATATCCACTTCGCATCGCTGCAGTTCGTTTAAGCTTGTTTTGTGCCAAGTTTGGGTTTTTAAGCGCACGTTTGGTGCTTGTGATAATAACTTGGGCATAAAGAAAGGCAGCGTTAAAGAGTAGGCCGCTTCTGACATATGCAAACTAAATTGGCGTTCACTTAGCGCTGGTTCGAATGCGTTAGGGCGAGTCAGTTGCTCTAATTGTTGAATAATCTGGCGTAACTGTGGCGCGAGTTCTAGTGTGCGTGGTGTCGGTTTTAAGCCTTGTGCCGTGCGTTCAAACAACGGGTCATCGAACATGGTTCTTAATCGTGATAAATGTTTGCTTACTGCCGATTGTGACAAGTTTAAACGATTGGCGGTTGCCGTAACATTGAGTTCCTCAAGTAAAATCTCTAACACTTTCAATAAATTTAAATCGAGCTTATTCATAACCGCCTAGACCTCGTTACATTCAGTATTCCACTTTGGAATAATCGTGGTGATGATAATTCATTTCTGCTCATATCGCTAATACCATATACTCCTGCCACTTGTTTTAGGAGATAGAGATGACCATTCGAAGTTCTTTGCCATTGTTGATGATAATGGTTGTTTTTAGCCCACTGGCGGTCGATTTGTTTTTGCCTGCGTTGCCGCTAATGGCGCAAGATTTTTCAGTATCGCTTAGCCAAATGCAATGGAGCATTAGCGCATTTTTGCTTAGCATGGGCATGGGGCAGTTAATTAGTGGGCCATTAGCCGACCGATATGGCCGGCGTCCTGTCGCCATTGGCGGCATTGTAATTTATGGGGTCGCATCACTGAGTTGTGTTTTTTCAACCAGTCTTGAAATGTTGTTAATGCTTAGAATAGCGCAAGGTTTTGGTGCGTGTGCAATTGTGGTTGCTGCTTTTGCCAGTGTCCGAGATAGGTATAACCCAATGCAAAGCGGGGTGATTTACAGTTATCTCAGCAGCATTACTTGTTGCGTGCCGGCTCTTGCGCCGTTGTTAGGTAGTGTGCTGACCGAGCATTTTGGTTGGCGCAGTAATTTTGAGTTAATGGCGTTTTATGCCGCCTTTGCTGTGGTTATTATTGTTTTTGCGTTACCTGAAACACGGCCAAGTAATACCCTTCTCGATAAAAAATTGCTTAGCATAAATCGATTTATGCCAATGCTTAAAAACCCGCTATTTGTGTTTAATGCAACCGTGGTTATGTTGACCATGTCGATAATTTTGGCTTTTGTGACCAGCTCACCAGCGTGGTTAATGATTCATTTAGGCGAGAGTCAGCAAGGTTTTGTTTTTTGGTTTAGTTGCAACGCCGCGCTCAATATTATTGCTTATTTTCTGGCACCAAAGGTATTAACCAAACTGGGCATTAGACCAACCATTGGGCTAGGCATGGTTATTATTCTGTGCGCGGGTTTGCTGATGTTAGCGTTGTTGCAATGGCAACATCCGTTTGCTTTTATGCTGCCAGTAATGATTAGTTGTTTAGGGATTTCGTTATTGATGGGCACTTGCACCGGGCAAGCGCTGTCGCCTTTTGGCGAGAATGCAGGTACTGCGTCAGCATTGTTAGGATTTATTCAAATGAGCGGGGCGGCCGTTGTGGTGTCTTTGTTGCAGTTATTGCCGCTTAATGCGCCAGAGCAATTAGCTTTGATGATTTTTACTTTTGTGCCTGTTTTTATCGTATGGAAACTGCCTAAGTCAAAAAGCGTTTTGTACCAAATTGCGTTGATAACAAAGCTGTAAGTCGTTATCACTTAGCCTTGGATTAACTGGTTATTTCAATCACAGCTGATAGTATTTAATAAGCACTTATTAAAAATATCCTGAAAATGTTCCGACAGACTATCCGGAATGTTTCAGCCTAGAGAGCCGTTAACGCTAATGAATAAATTTGCACCTGAGTATTCCAAAGAAGAACGCTTTGGCATATTAGTAAAAACCTTAGCTTGGTCTTTTGTTTTGTTTTTGATGGTGCAATATGTTTTTTTGCCATGGTTTGAAACATACGCAGAAAATGCCCATTGTTATAGTTATGGCGCTATAACAGGGACCGAGGTTGTGATTTATTTCTCTTTCGTCGGTTTACCGCTCATTGCTGGTTTAGGTTTTTTAGCCTTTACCGGCCCAAGAATTTATACAATATTGAAAGTTGGACAAAGCCCGCTGCCAGGAGAAAAAGTCTTTAAACCGACAAAATATGTCTACGGCTGGCGAGCTAAAGCACATTCTGCTTTGTTGGCATCGATAATTATTCTTTTTATTGGCTTTAGTATTCGTGGGGTCTTTTGGGCAGATGAAATGATCTTAAGCTTAAACACTAATGTGCAGGCTCAGTGCATACAAATCAGTTAAGTTGTTATTCTTATGTTTTAGCTGTGCCCTGAAAATTGTCTGTGAATATTCGAGTTCGGACTTTCTTACACGGTAGATAGTTGCCTGCCTGCCGTGCAGGCTAATAGGCACCGTTTAGTTGCAAAGCGATCCTTTGAGCGTTCTGTATCTTGTAACCTGCCATAAATAATATTTCATCTGATCAGCGACTTAATGATTGAACCGCTGAACAATCTCAATTATGGTCTTTAACTATTAAACCCTAGTTAGCTGGCCCCATTTCAGCACAGTCGGCAATGGATTATGTAGCACCGGTCGGTGATAAAGAGTCGACAGTGGCGCATACCATGTCGATTGTTTTACTTTATATTTAATAATAGCAATGCAGCCGATGCTGCGTAGCATCACTGATGCCTCAAGAGGAAAGCATGAAGATTGCAGTATTGTCTGACATTCACAGTAATGTGTTTGCCTTAGAAGCGGTTATTGCCGACGCAAAAAAACATTGTGTCGATACAATGGTAAACCTCGGAGATATTCTTTACGGGCCCATTGCGCCTAAAGCAACTTATGATCTGTTAATGCAACATCAAATGGTGACCATTTGTGGTAATCAAGATCGGCAAATATTTGAAGCGACCGCGGCTGAAATTGCTACAAACCCAACGATGAAATTTATTATTGACGATCTCGGCGTTGAACCTATAGCATGGATGAAGTCTTTACCCTTTGATGCTCAGTTAACGGACGATGTTTATTTATGTCATGGCACACCCGACGACGATTTAATCTATTTACTCGAAAACGTTGAGCTTGGTTATGCGCGTTTACGTGGCGACAGTGAGATTATTCAATTGTTAAAGGGGCAACAATCTAAACTCATTTGCTGTGGGCATACCCACACACCGAGAACGGTTGGTTTAACCACTGGGCAACTCGTTATAAACCCTGGCAGCGTTGGGCTGCAAGCATACACAGACGATGAACCTGTGGTGCATTCAATGGAAAGCTTTAACCCTATGGCGTCGTATTCAATCGTTGATAATACGTCGGGCAGCTGGAATATTCTGCATATTAAGGTGCCCTACAATGTCGAGCTAGCCGTGGCTGAATGTAATAAAAGAGCGAGAACAGATTGGGTGCACTTCTTAACCACTGGGCGGGCAGTGTAAGGTAAATCAGAAAAGCGTTTATGACTAGCATTTTGCTAGCGAGCTGGGCAGTAGCAAGCGCAAAGACATAGTCGCGGTAGAACGAGCCCCATTTATCCAACGTCGCATGGCTTTATTGCTGGTTTGCTAGCTGTTGCTAATTATCGAAGAGCGGGGATAATGACTGCTTTTCCCCGTCGTTATAATGTTGTTTGCCATGCGCTTAGATAAATTTGTTTGTAAAAGTACCGAGTTAACCAAAAGTGAAGCAACCGAGCTGATTAATGCTGGCCAAGTCAGGGTTAATGACGATGTTGTGACAACGCAAGCAACTCAGGTTCATGAAAACAACCAAGTAACGCTTAATGGGCAGCGGCTTAAAACGCGCGATTTTCGTTACATTTTATTCAATAAACCAGCCGATACTATTTGTTCAAACATCGATGAAGTTTATCCGTCTTTATTTAATTACATCAACGTTGATAATGTCTCTGAATTACATATAGCAGGGCGTTTAGACGCTGACACGACAGGTTTAGTGCTAATAACTGATGACGGACGTTGGTCGTTTAATATCACTCGTCCGAGCCAGCATTGTCAAAAAGTTTACCGAGTTGGTTTGTCTCAGCCCATTGGCGACGATGTTGCAGCGAGGTTTGCCAAGGGCGTTAAATTACAAGGTGAGCAGCAATTAACCTTGCCAGCAACCTTAGAGATTATCAGTGCTAAAGAAGTGCTGTTAACCATAACCCAAGGTAAGTTTCATCAAGTTAAGCGAATGTTTGCGGCTGTTGGCAATCGGGTTATTTCGTTACATCGTGAAAAAATTGGCCAAGTAACGCTAGATGTTGTACAAGGACAGTGGCGCTATTTAACCCCGGGCGAAGTGCAGTCATTTACCCGCTAAATTAGCAGTTACGTTCACTTGATATTAACGAAATAGAGGGAGTAGTATGAGAGCAAGTCTGAGATTAAAAGTTATTAAAGTCTGTGATGAAAAAATTGAGAAAAAAGGCACCAATGTTGGTTTGTCATTTTACGCTTTTTTCGCCAACAAAAATGATGATCCAGCGCTGTTAATGGAAGCCGCGCAATGGTGGATTATGACTCATAAATTAGATCACTTTGAAAAAGCAGTAAAAATTAAAAAAATGGTTGAAAGCCTTTAATCGTCTGACTTTTAGTAACCTAACAAGCCACATTAACAACAATAAAACACGCACGATTTTTAGTGTCTAATTTTAATTGATGCTTAGATGTGTGCTGAGTTTGATGTTAATGATGAGGTTAGTGTCACAGCTTAATGATTAAACGGAGCCAATTATGACCTCAAAACGCCAAGCGCAAATCTGTACGTTATTAAAAGGAATTGAAACAGGCGATCCCGCGTCTGTTGCCGTCGTTAATCCGAACAAATATATTCAGCACAATCCGCTAACTCACGAAGGCGGTGAAGGGTTGGCGGCGCTTTTTAAACGGATCGCTAAAAGCTCGCCTAAGGTCAATATCGTGCGTATTTTTTCTGATGGTGATTACGTGTTCGGACATACCGAATATGATTTTGCTAGCTCGAAAATTGGGTTTGAAGTGTTTCGATTTGAAGGTGAGCAAACTGTTGAGCACTGGGACAATATTCAATCACGCCAAGGGCCAAACTCGTCGGGACATAGCATGGTAGATGGCGAAGTTAATGTCTGTGATCTTGAACAAACTGAAATCAACAGGGGAGTTATTCAAGCATTTGTCGCTGACGTGCTAATCAATGGTCAAATTGATCGGCTGGCGGATTTTGTTTGTGCAAACTCTTACACCGAGCACAATGCTCGAGTGGCCGATGGCTTGCCAGCATTGCGCGCTGCTCTGACCGTTCAGAGTCATGACCAAGGCGTTAGCATTGAATACAAAAAGCGCCACCGAGTATTGGCTCAAGGTAATTTTGTGCTGTCGGTATGCGAGGGCTCTGTCGATAAGCGTGATACGTCATTTTACGATTTATATCGGCTCGCGAATGGCAAAATTGTCGAGCATTGGGATACGCGTGAAACCATTCCACCACGCAGTGAATGGAACAATGAAAATGGCAAGTTCTAACTTGAGCGCTAACAGAAAGGCGTTATAACAACACTTAAAAAAACCAGGCATGGTTAAATACCTGGTTTGATTAGGCAATAAATAGAGCGTGTTAAATTGCTATGTTAGATGCCGTTGTCGTTTTTGCTGCGCTTGATCTACTTTGCTTTGCATCCCACGCGGGTAGTCCTTTTGGTGCAATATACATTGCACCAACCACGTATGCGGTTGCTCAGGGTTTTGTCGCAAGCTGGCTGAAAACTCGTCTAACAGACTAGCAAAAGCATCGTTCGAGCTAATGTCTTGCCCTTTAATCATGACTGGGCCACTGCCTTGTTGGAACACCTCGATCAATTTACTGTATTGCCATGGTTGAACATGATTGTAAATATCGCCAGGGTTGTCGCTGCCCGGGGCATAATATTCGGCGTCGACCAACATTTGCTCTATGCCATAAAAGTTGTCGTTATTCATGACTAACACCAAGGCATTAGTTTGGCTGCGGATTAAGTCAGATAAGCCCTGCGCTGTTTCTTGAAATGAACCATCACCAATGCAAACAAGGGTAAATTCTGGGTGAGTCGCATTGGTCGTGACAGCAGCGTCTTTAATGGCATATTGCAACCCTGTGACCGCACCTAATGAATAACCAATAGACAACCAAGTCGACTGACTATAAAAACGACTAGGTTGCGGCTGATAGGTATTTTGAGAGCCGATTAAAGAAAAACCGGCATCAGATATTAGGTTGGCTGCTAAACCCGGTGCATCCGCCGAAATAGTGTCAGGTTGTTGTTCGCTTTGCCATAACCATTGGTTTAAGCGAGAAAATATGTTGTCGTAACAAAACCCTCTGTCTTCATCAACTTTCCACGCCAGTGAGCTATGATTTTCTGCTTCGACTATTGCAGGCAGTGGGGCTAAGTTATTCGCCAATTCAATATCGAGTTGCTCAACAAAATCGGCCAGTCCGACATTCGGAAAATATTGCGACCCAACCGTCACACTGTGTTTCATCGACATAACCCAGTCAGCGCCCATCACCCGGGTTCCGCCAACATTTTTGGAAGTACTCCAAGAGCCAAGACCAATGCGGCATCGTTGCTCATCATCAAAAAAGTCACTTACCGGCAACTGACTAGACGCGCCGGAATAAACACCTTTAAAGAAACTAGAGCTCTCTGCGATAACCCCTTTGCCCATCACTGAGCTACAAAAAGGTAATTCATATTTTGTGATCAGCTGCGAAACCTTGTCTTGAATCGCATAATGACTTATTTCATGCCCAACCCACAATACCGGCCCCTTGGGGTAATTTACCCGATCATTAATTAGGGCGGCGGTGGCTTTTGCGGCTTCTTGGGCATTAGTGATACTAAACTGGCGACCCTGTGCTGACAGTTCACCTTTGGGGCTGGCACAAAGCTCACTAAAGACGTTTTCGTTAATTTCTAGATAAACCGGTTTAGATTCCGTTAAACAGGCAGCAATAGCTGCATCAATAATCGCGGGCGCTAATCGTGCATTATTAATCTTAAGCGCGACCCCAGTGACCGCATGATAAGCGTCTAAATTACTGGTTTGTTTATCGGACATATGTGAGGTTAATAAATTAATATCACGTAAGCTAAGTTGCTGGGCATAGGTGGGAGCGGCATTGATAACCAAAATTGGTACGCCTTCAACATAGGCGCCACTAATCGGGTTAATAATGCTTAACGCCCCGACACCGTAAGTGACGCCAACGACGGCAAAACCATGACGGCGTGCATACGCGTCAGCGGCATAACCAATATTCATTTCATTGGTGCCGCCAACCCATCGAATGCCGTGCTGTGCAAATTCGCTAATGCAAGGCCCTAAGTAATTGCCCGGCACCCCAAAAAAGGTGCCTACTCGCTGCTCGTTTAAACGAATAGCGAGGTATTTTGCGACGGTTATCTGGTTCATAGCGTCGCTTCCTTTTTGCTCGTAGTCGCTGTAGCTGTTGTTTGGGTCGCTAACGCGCTATGTACTTCAAGGCTAACCCGCACAGCAGACTCTATCGCGCCTTCAATCCACGCATGTTTAAGCGACGTATGCTCACCAGCAAAGAAAACGTTACCTTCCGGCGTTGGGATATGTGGGTGCAAGTTGACCATTTGCCCGGGAGTAAAGATAGCCGCTTCACCAAAGGCATATGGGTTGCGCGCCCAGCTTTGAGTGGTGCCAGTATTATTAAAGAATAATTTGATCCGCTCTCCGTGAAAAATACATAACTCATGCAAGGCAAAACGTAATCGTTCTGTGCTATTTAACGCGTCCCAGCGCACAGCGTCGTCGGCCCACGTGTAGGCGGCTAAAATTACCCCACCGCTGAGCTCTGCGCCGCGATCATCTGGATTATAAGGTTCGGCCAAATCATTTTCGTAACTAGGATGCGACGGATAATAGATAAAACGAGATGGACCATCGCTGATCGAGCCGCCACCTTGAATGCTTGTTGGCGGTAAAGTGGTTAATTCATCCAAATAAGCTTGTTTTTGGACTGGATCAGATACTTTGTTAATTTCTTCGAGCCATTTAGCATGATCAAATTCCCACCAACGTTGTTCAAAATCAAGCAGCACCTTGGTTGCAGAATCATAATGCAATTCAGTGATCGCACGGCGTTTAGCAAAACTAAATTGTGGCGCAATATCAACAAAGCGTAAACTTGAAAAGGGCATGGTTAATACTAAGGCATCACCGGTATGTTGCTGACCATCAGCAATCAGATCTTCATTGGAGGCCGAGGCATCACTAGATTGTCGCTCGTCAACTGAGATAGCAGTGACTTTATTATCATGCTGCTTAATCGCAATGACGCGTTGTCCACTATGCAGATTTAACTTGTCGGTGGTACCGTTATAGTGCTCATATATCGCCGCTGGTAAACGCCAGCTACCACCGACAAATTCATAATAGCTATTGTTCGGGCTAATATCGAACCGACCAAGAAAACTATGCAGCAGTGCTAATGGTAATCTGGAGGTTAGATTTTCCAAGGTACCAATTAGGGCTATTTGCTCTTCGGTTAACGGCACTTGCACACCAGTACCTGATAGTGTTGGTACAGTGGCTTCTTCACGTAAATAACGCTGTAACGAGTAGTTATCGAATTTTTCAATGAGGTCGGCCCATTTTTCCAAATACTGCTGACGGCGCTCATCGTTGTTGGTGACAGTGTCACCGACTTCGATCATATCTCGTAATGGCTCAAAGGCTAGATTGACTAGGCATGATGCCGTACGTGTGTCGGTGACCTCAAATCCGTTATTAACTTTTAAACGACCATCAAAGGTATCGCTTTGCTGGCTAGAATTATAATAGGAATTTTTCTGTACTCGATTGCCATTGGTACTGATCCATGCCGGATCTGTTTTCACTGAAGGGCTGTCTTGTGGTTTATTGGGATCAATACCGACCAGCTTAAAGGTACGATAAGGCAGCACTAACTTTTCATGGCTTAAGTATTTTAGTAACTGATGAGTCATCGGCATGCGCATAGCACCCGCTTCGGCGTATAAACCGTCTTGGTGAAAATGTTTGTTGTTTGGATCTGACGGCTCAAGATCAACACTTTTTTGTTGATTAGTAAATGTTTTTACTCGACCGCCTATTCGGGTATTAGCCTCAACCAATTTAACATCGGCCCCAGCGTCAGATAACAAACCTGCACTAATTAACCCAGCGATCCCCGCACCGACCACCACCACTTTTTTACCTTTAATTGCTGCTTGTTGTTGCACGGTTTGTGGAATGCCGTCTCGCAGCACATCTTCGTAAAATTCTATGGTCGGGTTAGGGATCGTTGTGTTTACATTTTTTGGGGCTGGTGTTTCTAAAAGTAATTGTTCAGCCAATTTAAAATATTTATTGTCAGACATACAGTTCTTCTCCATAAGATGAATTTTAGGTTTAATAACTAAAAATCAGTATGTTAATAATGATGTTGGGTAACGTTAGTGAGTGTTTAGCGAATAATCTTGTTGAGAGTAAAAAGACACTGCCAACGGGCTATAAAAAGTATTAAACATATCGCGATAAATACATATTACAGCGCCATTACACGGAGCAGCTTTTAGCATTAACTATTTGAAATGCAGGTGTCATTTGATTGATTGGTTGAATGACGTGAAATTTAGTTGAAAAAACCAGCAGTTAGTTTACGCGGGTTTGCTGGTTGGTGTAATTGATCTTAGATAAATATCAAGTGGTTAAGTCTATTTTTTGTGGGTTTTGATGCTTGCTGTAATAGTGATGTAATACCTTTTCTGTTGGTTGTTTTTTATAGTTGCGCCACTCGATTATCATTTAGCACAAGGCATATTATGAATAACACGATCACTCACTATTATATTTATCCTGCGATCGGTATTGCCCGAGTAGGTAACTCGGTCGATGAATTTTATATTGGTCCTGAAGCGCCAGAGCAGCAGATCCCGACCAACTTTGAATATAAAGATGACTTTGGCAAGGTCAAACGTCAGGCGGCGCGTTTTAGGGTGTATGGCCTAAATGCTCAAGGTGAAGTTGTTCAAGAAATGACTAATTCTCCGGATGTGAAAATTGAATGGCAGGTGCATTTAGCTAATCGTAAATCGATTAACTATCAGTTTAATAATGCAATGGATATGGGCGAGTTGTCTAAAGACTGCCAGCTGAGAAATGCTAAAATGACGAACTTGTCAGAGCGTGCTAAAAAGCTTTTAATCGACTCGGGCACTCGAACAATCGAGGGCTGCAATGAAAAAAACAAAGCTGAATATCAATTTGATAGCGGCAAGTTTTATGCGGGAACGGCTTACCAAAGAGATGTCTATTTAGGTGAATTGCAAACCGATCAGCAAGGGCGTTTGATAGTATTAGGCGGGCGAGGTGAGTCCAATAGTTTTGATGGTCGCCAAGCCACTACTTTTGCTAATAACGAAGGCTGGCACGACGATGTTAGTGACGGCACCGTGCGAGCGACTGTTACGGTAAATAATAAAAAGTATACTGCTAAACCTGCGATGGTGGCCGTTACACCGCCCAATTTTGCGCCGGGCATGCGTGGTATTGTCACCATGTATGATGTCGTGACCGATCTTTTCTATGCTAACAACCTGATCAAACAACCGCCAAGCACGGAATTTTATCGTGATGTTTTCCCAATATTTAATAGCTTGGTTGAAAATCAGGGGGTCAATTCGGGCTTTTACATGATGTTTGGCGATAATGCGCCAGCTAACTTCACTGAACCCGAATTGCTTGCCAGACTCGCTAGTTCACATCAAGAAAATGCGCCACTTCGAAATGCACTGTTTGAACAATTTCGATTGCCAGTTGAGGAAACGCAGCTACAACGCATTGAAAAAATAGAAACAATTACCACCCCAGAGCAATATGGCGCTAAGGCTAGCATACTCAATAGCACCATTTCTAAAACGCTTGATGCGGCCGTTCAATTGGTGCAAACACAACTGCAAGCGGCTCAGTTACCGCCTTTTTATGGTGACGCTTATGGCGATTATGAGAACTCACCGTTATCGGGGCTCAGTTTAACCCAAACTCAGTATCGCCATCTTGAAAATTGGGCCAAGGGCGAGTTCATTTGCGCAGAGCGACCAGAACCCGTGTCGGGTCTAGACGCGATTGAGCTTGCGAGCCAACCGCACGCGTTAACCAAAGCTAACTTATTGGAATGTTTGGGTGGGCCATTTCATCCCGGCATTGAGTTAACGTGGTTTTTACGCCGAATTTCGATGTGGGATATAGCAGATCCATTTGACACCATGCGCTTAAATATCTTGGCTGAAGGCGTACAAGTGCAAGATTTTTATGGCCCAGTGTTAACGCCAGCTGTCGCGCTAGAGTCGATGTTTAATGCGAGCGGTCCGGGCACGTTAACGCGCTTTATGGGCGTGCCGTGGCAAACCGATGAGGGCAGCTGTCGTTCTGGGCAAGATTATGATCCTGCTTATTACTTGCCAACGCCAAGTTATTGGTCGGCCAGAGTACCAAATCAGGTCTTGAGTCAGCGGTCGTTAGATCGGATCAGAGACACCCGATTACCGGATCTGCAACGGCTAAAACACTTTGATTATCGTCAAGACTGGCTGCGTTTTTTACGCGAAGACAGTACCAACCCAAGACTCGGCATGATCACCGACTGGGACAAAGTCGGCATCGTGAGTAAGCAAACTATTCCGCCAATAATGCTTGGTAAAACAGTCATTGATACGCTTTGGGTTGAGTCTGAAGTTAATGAAAGATTTTTAGTCAATGATCCCAGTTATCGTCAAATGCTGCATATGGAATCTTTAGTGCGCTTTGAACATGCAACCGTGCATGAAGTAACCAAATCAGAACAATCGTTTAACGACAAGATCAAGCAGCTAGAAAAAGAAGACTTAGCCGCCGCTAAAGGCAATGTACCGCCAAGAAAAATAAGATCACGGGATGAGTTGTTGTAATTAATGAATAAATCCAACACCGATTATCATGTGGTGATTGTGGGGGCGGGTGTCGCAGGGTTAACTGCGGCACTGGTGCTGGCACAACATGGCTTAAAAGTCGCGATAATCGAAAAACACAATAGTCACCGATCTAAAATGGGCGAGTGTATTCAGGCGTCAGTGCTGGGTACGCTTGAAAAGCTGGGCTTAAAAGAGCAGTTCGAGCATGACCAACATTTTCAATTACAAGGATATAAAGTGCACTGGGACGCCCAGGGCTTATACGAAAGAAACCTACTGGCCTCGACGGCAGGCACTGGCTGGTTGCTTAACCGTGAAAAGTTTGATGCCATGCTGGTTAAAGCGGCGAATCAGGCTGGGGTTGATATTTACTGGCAATCTAAAGTCGCGGCGTTACGCGAGGTGGCGCACCAAACATCGGGTTATCAAAATACTTGGTTATTAGACATAGCCGGCTCTGATAACACTTGGCAGCTAGATGTCCCTTTTATCGTTGACGCAACCGGGCGCTCCCGCATTATTACCAAGCAGCTTAACGCTGTCACGCAAAAATCAGACAACCTAGTCGCTTGTTTTTGTCGGATTGATCATAACCAGTGCGACATGCTGAAGAACCAGCAAGCGGTGATCCAAAGCAGTGAACATGGCTGGTGGTATTTGGCACCTTATTGCGAGCAGTATGCGAGTTTATGTTATTTCACCGATCCTGATTTAGCCTTACCAAAATCAACGGAGCAGCTCTGGGATTTGGCACTGCAACAGGATCAATTAAAACCGTATTTAATCGGTAGTAGTGTGGCTAATCAACATGACTTTAAAGTGGTACCCGCTTATTCGTCGCAATTGACACAGTGCGTTGCCCATAACTGGCTTGCCGTGGGCGATGCCGCTTGCAGTTACGATCCCTTGTCTTCTTATGGCATTACATCAGCGATGGGCAGCGCTTTTTATGCCGGCAAAGCCATTGTTAAAACCTTTAATGATCAGCCTGAGTTTCTTGAGGTTTATCAAAGCTTAATACATAAAAATTACAAGAGCTACCTAACAACACGTCACAGTGAATATCAGAAAGTGACGCAGTTTAATTCAACATTTTGGCAACGACGCCAAGCACACAGCTAAAAAAATCGGCAAATGGTCATGTTTATACCTCTGTTGCTACGATTGCATCAAAGCAGCGGTAATATTTGCAGCAACATGGTTAGGTTGCTGTTAAATCAACTATATAGTTATGCCTGTCCCAAGTTAATACTTAGAACATGAATTCGGGATCTGTTTAAATTTGTCATGTGTAATATTGATGTAATACCTTTCTGTAATTTTTGAAGATAAGATTGATGCATATTCGATTTTGGCGTTGGTACGCCGTTAATGAATATATAAATATCATCACTTACAAACAATACAAAAAGGATTTTCGTATGACTCAAGGTACACAAGAACAGATTCAAGGTGTGTTTAATGTTTCTTATTTGATAACCAACCATTTGTCAGGTGGAGTTTCATTTCGTGTCGATCTACATGTAAACGCAGATCGTCAGATAACAGGTGTCGGGCATGTGTTCCAAGCGATAAGCCCACCGTTAAATGTTTCAACGAAATTATCTGGTGAATGGTCATATATGTGCACGATGTCGTCGTGTAATATTCTTGTTGTCTTGGATGGTGTTAGTCTTTACCCAAGCAGTGATGCTGCAGAAAACACTAAACTAAGAATGTCTCTTTCTGAAGACTGGCAGTCTGGCGTTGCTAATTTTCAATATTTACAGGACGGCGTATGGCAAGATTGTGATTTTGAAAAAGTAGAATTGGTGGAATCCTCTTCTATCGCTAAACTAGCAGAGATTACAAAAAAGCACGCGAAAACAAAACAAGCGCAGGCAAAAAAATCATTAGCATAATGATAGATAAATAACAAAGGAAGGTCTATTTCGAGCCTGTATCATGGCTAATAGACCTTTCTTGTGCATATTTAATCAGGCTTTTGCCCGAGTTAATTCAACTTGAAATCACGTAATATTTAGCAAGATTATTATTAGCCATATATTCCTACAAACTCTTCCCCTTTAGCAACGAGCCATGGTGATTTATTAAACGTTTCGTACGTTATTAAATCGGTTTTAACACTCGTTTTATCATGTCGTTCATCGATGTATTCTCCGTAGTATTTTTACAGTGATAACAATGTAAGTAAAAAGGTGAGCCACACACCTACAAACTCAGATTATATTTTTATTATTACGTTATAAGAAACTTGCTTTAGTTTATTTAAAAATCATCAACATAGACGGCTACATTGCCCGTCAGCCCTCAAATGTGAGTGCTCGTGTAATATTGGTGTAATACCTAAAATTCGTTAAATACTATAGTTTGAGTTATCTACTTAAACAAATCATTTGGTATTAGTCAGATGATAAATATTAACTGAATTTGGGGCTCCAAATGACTAATCATTGCAATCACGGTACTTGTGCACAGTGTGCTTGTCACAATCCAGGCTGGAATGCTTTAGCTAAGCGATTATTTACGCCACAAAATATCGCTGAATTAGCAGAACAACTAGCGCCGGTCATCGAACCAGAAAGTTTGATCCTAACGGCTTGCGTTATGTATTCTGGTGGTACGATTCGGCCGATGATTGGCGGCAACACAGCGAACGTTGAAGCCGTTGGTTTTGCCAATGGCCAGGTCGCTGCAGTGGGTTCAAAATATGATGTCAGTGCAAAAATGAAAGCGCTGGGCATGCAACCTGAAAATCACTTCATTCTAAAACCAGATGAAACTCTGCTGCCTGGTTTTATTGAGCCCCATGTTCATATAGTACCCACCGCCTTAACGATGGGCTGGCATAACTTTGGCGCATTCGAAGGTCAAGATCTAAAAACAGATTACAACCTGCACGGTTTTATCGAGACATTGCAAAACATCAGCAATAAGCAGTCTGCAGGCTGGATTTTGGCAACGGGCGTTGATCCATCGCTGATGCCATTTCAAACCGCACTTGATGGCTCACAGCAACTGGTTGACATTAATGTGACTACGCTCGATCAGCTGGCACTAGAACAACCTGTGTTTTTGACCGCAGCGTCGATGCACACGGCCTACGTCAATACCAAAGCACTTGAGCTCATTGCGAAAAAACAAGGCCTTAACGACCAAGAAACACAAGACTTTATCGCTAAAATTACCAAACAAGGCGCGCTGCAAGAGCTCGCGCAAATGCTGCCTGCCTATAACGCAATTCCTGAGTTTCAATTAGTGGAAATGGAAGCTGGTCTGTTCGAACACATTAAGTCAATTTTTAGTACCGCCAATGAGCGTGGTATTACGTTGATGTATGACGCGGGCATGTTGCCGATTATGAAACAAATGCTAAACCTATATCGGCTATTTAATCAACACAATGTTCGGGTGGGTTATGCGCAGTTATGCGAATCGGTAACTGATGCTCAGGAAATGGCAGATTTTAGCCCACTAAATGAAAAGAGCGTTGGTGAACTTTTTCAAGGGGCGGTTAAGCTAATTTCAGACGGTTCAAATCAAGGTTTAACCGGTTTTCAGTCAGAACAATATAGCTGTGAGCCGGTAGCTAATTATGGCGTATTTAATTTTGCTAACCCGCAAGTCGCCGCTGATTTTGATAATTCGGACAAGCCGGATTATCAAACCATGGTCGACCATGTTATTGCCAAAGGTTGGCCGTTGATGATCCATGCCAATGGCGATCAAGCAATTGATTTTACTTTGGACATTTATCAAAACGCACTCAAGGGA
Source organism: Gammaproteobacteria bacterium (assembly GCA_013214945.1). Lineage (NCBI taxonomy): Bacteria > Pseudomonadati > Pseudomonadota > Gammaproteobacteria > Gammaproteobacteria bacterium. The sequence goes on along the minus strand of JABSRT010000003.1, from coordinate 81,012 downwards.
CAATCGGGTTTAGATAAGCGCCATCGCATCGAGCATTGTTCATTATTAACTTCTTATCGTGCAGATCGCGTGCAAAGCCTAGGTTTATCACCAAGCTTCCTGATTGGTCATGTTGGCTATTGGGGCTGGGCTTTCAATGAGGTGATCTTTAAAGAAAAAGCGCAGCAGCTCGATTTATGCAATTCAATGTTGCAACGCGACGTCAAAATCACTTTTCACAGTGACCTGTCTGTTAGTCCGTTAGGGCCATTACGCTTGATGGAACAAGCCGTCACTCGGATCATGGAAAGAGCGCCCAAGACTGCCCCCAATAAGGTGCTCAACCGATCAGAACAGATAACCCGTGAGCAGGCATTGCGGGCAATTACTATTGATGCCGCTTGGCAATGCCATGTCGATGAATGGCTCGGCAGCCTAGCGCCGGGCAAACAAGCTGATTTTGTTATCTTAGCCCAAGATCCGTTACAGATTAAAGATCCGACCAAAATAAGAAATATCAAAGTACTGCAGACCTGGGTCGGTGGCAAGCAACGTTACCAGAAAGGCTTAGATTTGAGCCAGTTAGTTGTTGAGGTTACAGCCGATAACAACGTTGAATTAATTTAAGTTTTTACGTCTGAATTTTATCAGGCCCAGGAGTTAGTCATCATGTCAGAAGATAACAAGCGTGTGGATATTACCGCAAGTTTTCTCGCGCCTAAAACGGCCCTAAATGAGCAGGAAAAAACACCTGATCCGCTGCAACAGCGTCGTGAAGTACTTTATACATATTCTGATACCGTCAATAACTTTAAGTTGTTTTTTCAGTTGATGCTCGCCAGTGGTTTTTGTCGTGATCGTTTACTTACTCACGATAACAACGACCTAAGCACAGTTGCTGGCCTCAACAATTTCCAAACTGAAAGTTTAGTGTTTAATACCCGTTTTCAGGCGCAGCCATTTGCGATAGTGATGTGCCAAAGCAGTGACGAGGTTGTGATGACATACCAGCTGGCCACTCGGTATAATCTGCCGATTAGAGTACGCGCAGGTGGTCACGATCATGAAGGGGAGTCGAGCGGGAATAACGTAATACTTATCGATGTTTCGGGGATCAAGGACATTGCTTATTGTGAAAAAACCAACATTGTTACCCTTGGCACGGGTTACCGATTTTACGAACTAACCCCAATACTGGCTCAGAAAGACCGCATGATAGCTCATGGTACCTGTGCCACAGTTGGACTTGCTGGTTTTATTCAGGGCGGCGGTTGGGGACCATGGACTCGCAAACACGGGATGTGTTGTGAAGATTTGGTCGGCGCCACAGTGGTTTTGGGCAATGGTGACTTGGTTGAAGTAAGCGAAACCGAAAATAGTGAGCTGTTGTGGGCTTTGCGCGGCGGCGGAGGCATGAGTTGGGGCATAGTGACTCAATTACGGCTCAAGACATTTAAGCTACCGGCAGAAATACATCGCTTTGAGTTAGAGTGGAATCAACCACAGCCACAAGAAACAGACTCTGAATACAATATTCCATTGCCAGAGCAGCAATACCCAACGATTGAACTACTTAAGGCGTGGGAAGCCGTGATTAAGTCGACTCAATCGCGCGATCTGGTTGGCACCAACTTAAAAATTAATGCATTAGCGCGCAAACCTGTTGCTGATGAGGTATTAAGGTTGCATCATCACAGTGTCATGTTTGGCTACTGGCAAGGTAGTGAAAAAGCCTTGCGCGAATTTATCGATTTGTGGTTTAGTAAGGTTATGCCTAGCAAGGATAACATCCGGATTACTGCTGCTGGTGGTCGTAACAGCGATGATAAATATGACCATAATTTAATGGGGCAATGGGCACGTAATGCGATTGCGCAAGTAAGCCGTTATGCCGGAGCTGGGCGAGGTAACACAAGTTTATTAGAGGGCACTGCGTTTAAACCCGATTATGACGCGCCTGCACCGCATAAAATCACCTCAAAATTGGTTAAAAAAGACGGTTTAAGCGACGCTGGTTATCGACAGTTATTAATAAGTTTGACCTCAAATTTACTCAAGCCAGAGAATGAACACCTTGGGCTGTTTAGTTATGTCACGCTCGGCGCTATTACGGGGCAATATTATCAAAAGCACCCACAAGGCATGTCCGCTATCGGTGTTGCCTTTCCGTATCAGCAATGCCTTTATACCATTCAATATCAAACGTGGTGGAATGAAAGCATTAAAAATAAAATTGAATTTCAGGACAGTGATGTTTTTGTCGATTCAAATCGAGCGATGGACTGGATTAGTGAAGCGCGTAACATTGAAATCGCTGGTGCGGGCGGTGCGTTCATCAGCTTTAAAGATGCCAGCATTGCTACACATGTCTATTTTGGTGACAATTACGAGAGGTTAGTAGGGATTAAATCGAAGTTCTCTAAAGACCGATTTAATCACTTACGAACCCGAAAAACGATTATTTAGCCACGACATAGCCGTAAAGATACTTTGGCCGGGTTAAGCTGATTAACGGAGCTGATAAGTTGATTACAATGCGGTATAAATAATCGTTCTGTCTGATGTTGTTGTTTATTTGTTATGTTGGTTTGCACTTGCTGGCAATCGTATTTTTTTTTAGATAGGATCCGGCTAGTTATATAAATCTATTCGATATTTTTTATGAAATATCGGAAATTAAGGATAATAAAAAATGGCCTATCTTGTTTCTAATGATTCTCAAAGCAGATGTTACCTCAGTGCGTATCATAAATTTGGGCGTTTGCAGCATACCGCAGATACCCTAATTAATTGTTCTAACATCTCAAAATTGCATGCCATTATCGAATGGACCCAAGGTGCTTGGTATATCTGGGATGTCAGTACCAATGGCACTTGGCTCAACGGTGAGAAACTAATAGCCAAAACTCGGTACATTTTGAATATCAATGACCAAATTGTGTTTCCTGGCACCAGTCGTCCCAGCTTTGTGGTTGAAGACTTAGCACCACCGCAAGACTTATTGCTGCCCTTATTAGCAGGAACTACGGCAGTCGATCCGGCTGTTGAAGCGATAAAGCTCGAAAAATACCATTTGTTACCCTCGGAAGTATCGCCTGAATACGCAATTTTTTACGACGAAGTTAATGCTAATTGGCATTGTGAAAGTGTATTTGATAATGCTAATAACGCGTTAACAGACGGTGATATTATTGAGTTTTCAGGAATGAAGTGGCGGGTTCATCTTGGAAATCATCTGGCATTAGCTAACACAGTGCAAGAGATAGACTCCGATATTGAGCAATATACTTTTACATTTTACCTGAGCCTAGACGAAGAAAAGACTCAACTTAGGTTAGAGTCTCAGAACATGCAAATTGATTTAGATATTCGCAATCATCATTACCTGACCTTATTACTGGCGAGATATCGCGCCGCAGATATTAAAAAAGGCATTGATGGATATAATCAAGGTTGGGTCGAAGTAGAACAGCTATCTCAAGATTTAGGCATTGATCAATTGCATATCAATATCCAAATTCACCGCGCGAGAAAGCAACTGGTCGACTCGCTTGAACAAGGCATTATTTTTGACGATTTGATCCAGCGAAAAAAGGGTTCAATTAGATTAGGTTGTAATCAATTTACTATTTACAAAGGCAAGGAGCTTGAATTTAGACAGCAAGCTTGACTGATAAGCTAGGTAATTGATTTTTTTTTTGATTACTAGTTGATTTTAGTGTTTGTTAACCATTATCATTTAGATAGTAATACGGTTCTATTGAACAACGTATTACAGTCAACTTCTTGATGTTTACAGTGTTAATTTTTATTGCAGTTTTTAAATATTGATATTGCACATTTCGATTTTTCTCACTCTAGTGATTTTACGTTAACTATGAGGAATAGTAATTATAGCCTCACAGTTGATGCGGTAATTACTAGTATATAATCATGACAAATCATTCAGTAATCAGTAATGATGCAATAACTGATCTTTTTGACATCGCTGACTATGACCTACTTGAAAAAATAGGTGAGGGCGGTTTTGGCCGTGTTTATCGCGCCAGAAAAATAAATACAGCGCAAATCGTCGCCATTAAATTTTTAACGCTTAACGCTGAATTTGATCTGGCCAAGAGCAATCGCTATGTCGAGCGTTTCGAACGGGAAACGTTATTGTGTAGTCGCTTAAACCACCCTAATATTGTGCATTTGCTCGATAAAGGTCAAACGCGTCAAGGTGATTTTTATGCGGTATTTGAATATGTTGAAGGGTTAACCCTTAAAGATACCCTAGCGCTTGATGGACCATTAACGGCCATTCAAACCAGCGACATTATGTCTCAAGTGCTCGACGCACTCGCGCATGCGCACAGTCAGGGAGTGATCCACCGCGATATCAAGCCTGACAATATCATGCTGACTAAAACAGGCACTAAAATCCACGCCAAGGTATTAGATTTTGGCATTGGGGCTTTGGATGAACAAACCCGTCAATTCGATTATAAAAGCTTAACGTTAACCCGAGAAACCTTAGGCACGCCGTCTTACAGTGCCCCTGAGCAATTGCGTGGCGAACCACCAACCCCTAAAACTGACTTGTATGTGTGGGCGTTAGTCTTTTTAGAATGCTTAACTGGCCGGCCTGCTGTTTTTGGTTCGACCTTGGCGTCGATTTTTCACAAGCAATTAAGCCAGTCGAGTGTGCCGTTGCCGCCGGCGTTAGCGGGACACCCGGTTGCGGCTTTGCTGAGTCGGGTTTTAGTCAAAAAAGCGCACGAGCGCATGGTCACCGCCGAAGATATTTACACTGAATTAAAGAAAATAAACTTTTCTAATTTAGTCGGTGAAATTACAACGACCCGCCAATCCCATGCCGACACCGATCATTGTCTTGAGTATGATCGGACTCAAGTAGATATGGGCAGTGCTGGTTTTACCGGTGTAACCGAGCGCAAGCAGATCACCGCTTTATGTCTTAGCATAAATGTCGAGAGCGTTAATAATCAGCTGGTTGACTTTGAAGTGATGGACGCTTTACATCGAGACATTATTAATCAGTGCATGGATATTGCGATTCGTTACGGTGCATTTCATGTTGGGACGTTGGGTGACACGCTATTATTTTATTTTGGTTACCCGGTCGCCACTGACCACGATACCCGTTTAAGCGCACGTACCGCGTTGGATATTATCAGTAACCTAAAACAACATAACTCGTTGCTGCAGCATACTCAGGGAATTATCGCCAAAGCGCAGTTAGGCATGCATACCGGTTTAATTACCTGCTATGCAGATGCCACTCCTGAGGGAGACACCGCCAGCATTGCGATGGTACTGGCCCGAAAAGCCGCGCAAAACGAGATCCTATGCACCGACGCATTGAAAAATATGCTCGACACTTATGTGGAATTTGAACCCTCATCATCGTTAATTATTGGTGCTGACCGTCAAAACAGATCGCTATTTAGATTAACCGCAGAGCGCCAAGTTGAAGCGTTTGGCTTTTTACGCAATGCGCAAAGTGATAAGCGCTTTTTCGGTCGTGATGAGCAGCTAACCCAGTTACTGAGTTTATTACCCAATCAAAGCCAAAAAGACAGTGACTTAACGCCTAAGCATGCGCATATATTTGGTGAGGCGGGCATCGGTAAATCTCGCTTATTATTTGAATTTAGGAAAAAGACCACTGGCTATAGTCATTATGTCTCTCAGTGTTTGCCTGAGCATAAAAATAATGCGCTTTACCCGATATTAAATGTATTGAAGTACAAATTTTCGCTCGATGAATTAACACTTCAAGCCGCTGCCGACAAGCTAACCCATGTTATTAACCAGCTGGGCTATTTTAAAAATGACGAGGCAAAAAATCTGGCTAAGGTTATTTTGTTTTCTTGGTTAACCTTGCCGATATCCGATGATGTATCAAATATTGATCTGGCGCCAAGCGAGCAACAACAAGTATTATTTGAAATACTTTTCAACCTGTTAACCTTGCAAGAAACGCCAGAGCGTCTCGCTGCTTTGTATATTTTTGAAGACTTACACTGGGCCGATCAGACGAGCATGGCATTTATTGGTCAGTTTGTTGATTGTGCAGTATTTAAAGCGTCGGACAGCATTTGTGTTAGTACTTCAAGACAGACGATTTCAGATCTTACAGCCGATGTTGATTTTATTGCGATAGCCTTAACCAAGCTCGAATATATTCACAGCCAGCGTTTTATCCAGGCGCTGTTCGACCAGCAAGATATTAGCGAACAGCTACTCGAGATGTTAGTGGGTCGCAGCGACGGCATTCCGCTCTTTATTGAAGAGCTGGTTAATATGCTAAAGCAAAAACAATTAATCCATCAGGTTAACGGCGTTATCGATTTTATTGATGCCGATAAAAAATCGCAGTTACCCCACAGTTTAAGGGATTCGCTGCAACAAAAACTTGATGCCATCGTTTACGCCAAAGAAACCGCACAATTTGCGGCGGCGATTGGTCGTGAATTTGATTATGACTTTTTGGTCGCAGGTTCGAACCAAAGTGAAAGTCAGCTGCAAAATAACCTCAGTGAATTAATCGCAGCCGATCTCATTTATCTGCAACGTAAAGTCAGTGGTGATAGTTATATCTTCAAACATGCATTAGTTCGAGATGTCGCTTATGACAGCATTACCCCAACGAATAAGATATCGACTCATTTAAAATTGGCGCAAACGTTAGAAACCCAGTTTATTGCCAAGTCTAATCGTTTTCCTAATATACCGGCTGTGCATTGGGCGTTGGCCAACCGACCTGATAAAGCGAGTAAATGGTACCTTGAGGCGGGTGATCAAGCGTCACAGCGATTTGTTATTGACCAGTCGATAGGTTATTACCGTCAATCAATTAGCCAGCTTGAACTGCAAACCGACAATAACAGCTTAAAACAAAGTAAATTCGAACAATCTTACATTGGACTCGCTGATAATTTAATAAAAAAAGGTCAACACCCCGAGGCCAGAGCTTGCTATAAAAAAGCATTAAGTGAGCAAGCTGATTCAGCGATTAAAGACACTTTGTTGCATTTGAAAATAGGCAAATCGTGGGAAACACACCATAACCATCAACAAGCGCTCGGTGAATATAATCACGCAGACAACCTGCTTAATAATATTGATGAGCAGCACAAAGATGATGACTGGTGGGATGGTTGGCTAAAAATTCAAAGCGCCAAACTTTATGTTAATTACTGGCAAGGCAATGTCGCAGCGATGGCCGAACTGATTGAAAAGATTGAACCTGTCGTTTCACAAAAAGCTAACCCAGAGCAACAAGCGCGCTTTTATGATGATGTGCTGCATTTACGATTTAGACAACGTCGATTTGCACTAGTAAAAGATGATGTTGAATTAGCACAAAACGCCCGCACGGCGGCACTTAATACCAGCGATCTCGCATTGCAGGCTTACTCAACATTTGTGCTTGGTTTTTCATTATATTTTTATGGCGATCGCCCGCAAGCACAAAAAGAATTGCTTAATGCATTAGTGTTGGCAGAACAACAAAATGATATCACCCTAAAAGCGCGTTGCTTAACCTATATCACGATGAATTATCGCCGGTTAGGAAACAAAGATCAGGCATTAAAATATGCCCGCGAGTCATTTGCAATATCGACCACCGCTGGCATGGACGATTATGTTGCGGTTGCCAATGCCAATTTGGCATGGGTTGAATATAAGCAACACAATGCTCTTGAGTCGTTACGACTAATTGGCTTAAGCAACAGCATTTGGAATGCCTTGGCCGACGAATTTCCTTTTCCGTTGCAGTGGCTGTCGTTGCTGACAGAGCTCGATTTATTACACACGGCTAACAATAACGGGGGATATAAGGAACATATGCCCAGACTAAAACAAATCGTTGCAATATTACTGGACGAAAAGCAGCAAAAACTACCGGAGGTGCTAACTGACCATTTAAACAGTTTTTATCAAGATGACAATATGGACACTCTACGTATAAATAAGTGCTTAACTGACGCATTGCTTAATGCGAAACAGTTAGGTTATCTATAAAAATATAATAGGAAAATAATATGTCAATCAAACTGCCTTCATCTTATATCGATGAAAATTTCAATTTAACGCTTAAAGCTCAAGATATATATATTATTAGAGAAGGAGGCCAGCGGGCTTCTTTAATTAATTATAATGATTATGTGCCTGATGTAACAGCATCTGGCGACCAAGTATCGGAACAAGCATTAAGATTAGAATGGCACAGCAGTGAGGACGATAATCATCAATTTTTTGAAACTAAAAATGGTCACTACCCGGTAAACCTAACGGGCCCAGCGTTAACTAAAGTCATAGATTGGAACCTCGATACGGCTAATTATCCGCCGGGCATCGATCGCTCGATGCTTAAACCTGGTTACTTACTCGATTTAAGATTGTTACAACTTAATCGATTACATGCGCCAAAGTTTAAATTTAACCATGACGCTCCAACCCCAGGTCGTGATACGCCGATTGAGCAAGTTGTTGTAACAAAAGATGACTTATTGCCACACCCGGTTCATAAGCCTTTCGACGGCCATGTACCACCGGAGAAGGTAAGTCAATTAACCGATTTAAGTAAAGAAAATCTCTACATCGTGTCATGGAAAAACCCCTTGTTGGTGCGAGACGTGGACAAGTTTTATCCCTATCAAATTACTTATTTGAGCGCTGAACAGCTTGATAAGCTTGAACAATATAATCTTGAACCTTCGCCAAGTGATATTGATCTAAATGCGGTTGAATTGCTTTCATTACGTGAATATTTTGAATTGGAACAAGAACAATTCGATCGCACCATTACTGATGAAGGTAAAGAGAAGTTAGAATTTAATCATCAAAAGGTTAAGTCATTAACCGGCATGTCACTGGCGCGATACTTTCGTGATTCAGGGGTACAGGTCGGTGCGGTTAACCCAAAAGATGTGCATGTAGAGCTCGGTTTAGTTGGCGCCGTCTGCATGGTGGCTAACTTACAAAGTTTCCTTAAATAATCTAATCTGGCTCACCATAAGTTTGTTTGTGGTGAGCTTTTATAGGAAACCTATGAATACTAATCTTGAGAAAGAACACTTTCAAGGCTCACACCGCCAGTGTTCACCAATAGAAACCTTAAACAAGATAAGCCCGATGATGCAAGCGATGGGCATTACCCGCGTTGCTAACATCACCGGCTTGGATCATATTGGCATACCTGTTGTCACCGTTTGTCGGCCGCAATCTTGCGCTGTTTCTGTTGCGCAAGGTAAAGGTTTAGATCTTATTTCAGCCAAAGTTTCGGGCGTAATGGAAGCGATAGAAACTTATCATGGCGAACATATTGAGTTACCACTGCGTTTAGCGAGTTACAACCAACTTAAAGCCAAGCATCAAGTTGTTGATGTGAGTCAGCTGGCAAAATCCTCATTTAGCGAGTTCAGTCTCGACCTGCCGATCTTATGGATTGAAAGTACAGATCTGATTAATCACAGCGCGCTATTTGTGCCTTATGAAATGGTCCATTGTAACTTCTCATTGCCATTGCCCGCGGGCAGTGGCTATTTTTTAATGAGCACTAATGGTCTTGCTTCTGGCAATAATTATTTAGAAGCCGTTAGTCACGGTTTATCTGAAGTGATAGAGCGCGATGCAATGTCTTTGTGGCATACCGAACGGGCACTGGGTAACAACATGGGCCAGCGCCAAGTTGATTTGTCGAGCATTACCGATAAACATTGCCTTGGTATATTGGCGCAGTTTAAAGCGGCTAGCATTGCCGTTGGGGTGTGGGATATTACATCCGATCTTGGCATTGCTACGTTTTACTGCATGATTAGCGATGATCAACACAGCAGCTCACGCACGCTGTATCCATCGGCGGGGTCGGGGACTCATCCGTGTAAATCTATCGCCTTATTGCGAGCATTAACTGAAGCGGCTCAAACTCGGCTCACGCTTATTTCCGGCTCTCGTGACGATGTCAGTGCCAATGACTATCTCGAAAAGCAAAACATTGATTTTCAAAATGAAATAAACACTCAACTAAATCAACTCAATGGCGCTAATGCCATGCTTGATTATGCCAACATTAAATCGTGGGACAATAACAGCTTTAGCGCTGACATTGCGTTAATCACCGCCAAGCTAGCTGAAGCGGGCTTAACACAAATTGCGGTGGTGGACTTGACCAAAGATGAATTTGGCATCGCGGTAGTACGGGTGGTGGTGCCGGGCCTTGAAGGCATTCATGACATGCCGGGGTTTATTGCAGGCCATAGAATGGTTGAATTATCTCGCAAGTTAAGCAAGGAGATCAGCAGATGAGTATTGTTGTTTTTACCGGCCCGACTATTTCGCAAGCGCAAGCAGCCACCTACCTTAATGCCACCTATTTGCCACCGGCACAACAAGGAGATGTCTATTTAGCCTGCTTAGACGCGCCGCAAGCTATCGTGATTATCGATGGTTACTTTGAGCGAGTTCCGGCTATTTGGCATAAAGAAATACTGTATGCGATGGCGCAAGGCATTCATGTTTATGGTTGTTCTAGCATGGGCGCTTTGCGAGCCGCTGAGCTTGACGTGTTTGGAATGGAGGGTTTTGGTCAAGTTTATCATGATTTCAAGCAGGGAAAATTAGACGACGATGATGAAGTAGCGTTGGTGCATGCCCCCAAAGAATTAGGATATCAGGGGATTTCTGAGCCGATGGTAAATATTCGGGCAACCCTTGATGCGGCGCAGCAATCAGGCTTGCTTAGCGAGCTTGAAAGCCAAACGTTAATTAAAAAGATAAAGTCGCTGTGGTATCCCAAGCGCAGTTATGCGCAATTACTAACACAAGCGGCTTTAATTTTAGATGAGAAAAAGCTTCAACAGTTGACCGAAAATGTTAAGACTGCCCCGGTCAATATTAAGCAACGAGACGCCATCGCGTTGTTAAGTCATCTGGCTAAAAATATCGATTTTGGATCACTCGCGCCGAAAAAAGTTGAATATACTTTTACCCCAACCGACGCGTGGGACATGCTGGTTAGAGACATCGATTCTAAGCAGTTTAATCAAAAATTAAGCATTAACTTTGATGATTTGGTCAATCAACTTAAGCTCAACGCTCAGTACATGCCATTAAAAGAACAAGCTCTCACCAGACAGTCGGCGTTAAGAGAGGTTAAAAAACACCATGCGTTGATCCCCCAGCAGTTAAAACAACAAGCACTTATTGATTTAAGTAAACGCCAGCGCTGTATCAATGCAAACCAAGTTGATTTCGATAAATTAGGCCAATGGCTGGATGCTCAAAGCATTAGTCTTGACGATTTTGACGCGTTAGTCGAAAAGCAGGCGGCACTTGGCTGGATTGAAAGTATCGAGCCCAACGTTGAACAAGAAATTGTCGAGTTGCTTAAACTAAACGGTGATTTTAATCACTATCAAAAAAAGCTTAACAGTAGAACAAACGATTTAGTTAAGCCTAATGCGACGGTTGAGAGTTTGGGATTAACCCAAAATGAATTGTGGCAGTGGTTCTTTGATTGTTACTTTAATCAGGGCGTACCAGCAGATATTAACGCATACGCCTATTTTAGTGGGTTTAATAGCCTCGACGAGTTTAAAGCGGCAGTATTAAGAGAATATCAACACCGGTTGGTTTAATGCTGCGTAATTGCTAAAATACTGACGGTTAAGAAAAAAATTGTAAAATATCAACATAAAACAGGAAAAATAATGAAAATAAATAATAAAAATATATGTCTTATTGCTCAAGTCACTATTCCAGTTAGCGATGAAGCTGAGTTTAAGCAATTAGGCAGCGAGATTTTTCCTTTAATTGCAGCGCAAACAGGTTGGACCCTAACGTCGCTGTGGGCTGAGCCTAGTGCTGAAGCAAGCGAAATCACATTGCAAAACATCTGGCAAACCGATTTAAGCACACCAGCACAAGTGAATGAAAAATTGGGTGAAGCAGTCGGTGCACTGTTTGAAACTCATGCTGAACTTGAAAGTAACCTGACAAAAATTGATTTATTGATTGCTGGCAATGAATTATTTTCATATACCACCAATTTCGATTATTGATAACAGGTCAGCATATTGATAATACCAATTACATTAAATGTATGATCTTGCTGTGCGTGGAGAAAATTAATTTAGACAAGGCGCTCGATTAATGGGTTTTATCAAGCACAGGTGATCACTTAATTAATGGGATTGGTATAAGATTATGGTATTAAATACCCGTTACTGTTACTTTGACAGCACAAGGGCATATTTCCCCTTACGCAGGAACAAGTTAGAGATACCATTAATCAATATTCTAAGCTGCTTGGCCCGATGACCCGAGCGGTGATTTATCTGGGTAAAAAATATGGGCGCTAACTCACTAATCGCGCTGTTTTTACAAAACAAATGGATAATATCTTGAATATTTTGATTTGGAGGGTATAATCAGCGTCAATATTTAACCGTAAATCATTATTAAATGTCTTACGGGGCCGAATTTAGTTTTGGCTAAGTCCAGTAAACAGTAGTCGGGTTTATTGGCTATCAAGCGTAGTATTGATATACAGGGTCCAGGATTAAGCCCCGCTTTGAGTCGGGGTTTTTTATTACCTGTAAGAATATTAGTTGGATTAATTAAATCATCAGATTTCACACCTGTTTAGTTAATTGATCTTATTAGTATTTCACATAGGGTGGGTTGATTATCCACCGATTAAACTGGGCCTCGAGCCCATTTTTTGTTTTTAGGAGTTAGTGTTGTCTACAATTGATAATCGCTTAACAGAAATGCTAAATCCAGCGGTTGAAGCTGCTGGTTTTGAATTAGTAGGAATTGAATACATCCGAGCCGGGAAACATTCAACGTTACGGATCTATATCGATCACCAAGATGGTATCGATGTTGATGATTGCGTTGAAGTTAGTCGCCAGTGTAGTGCGGTGCTTGATGTTGAAGATCCTATTACAAATGAATACAACCTAGAGGTGTCTTCACCTGGGTTAGATCGTCCATTGTTTAAACCTCACCATTACGAAGAGCGTATTGGCGAAATTATTTCACTACAGTTAGTGATGCCAAGCAATGGTCGACGCAATTTTAAGGGAGAGGTCATGAGCGTTGAAGGCGAAATGATCACAGTTAAGGTTGATGGACAGGAATTTACTTTAGCATTAGCTAACGTTAAAAAAGCTAATATAGTTCCACAGTTCTAACCACTATTTTTTCAATCTTAGGTTTTAAGATAAAGGTGAGAGGCAATATAGATGAGTAAAGAGATATTGTTAGTGACAGAGGCCGTTTCTAATGAGAAAGGCGTGCCACGCGAAAAGATTTTTGAAGCTTTAGAGATTGCACTTGCGAGTGCAACTAAAAAGAAAAGCGAAAAAGAGATAGAAGTACGTGTTGATATTGACCGTAAAACGGGTGAATTCGATACGTTCCGTCGTTGGTTAGTAGTAGCCGATGATGCCGTTGAAAACGCTTTTGCAGAAATGACACTTTCAGCAGCACAGTATGATGATGAATCAGTTCAGCTAGGCGATTTTGTTGAAGATCAGATTGATTCAATTACGTTCGATCGTATTACGACTCAAATTGCCAAGCAAGTTATCGTACAAAAAGTACGTGAAGCTGAGCGCGAAATGGTCGTTGACCAATACCGCGAACATCTTGGTGAACTTGTTACTGGTGTGGTTAAGAAAAGTAATCGTGATAGCGTGATTATTGACTTAGGCAACAACGCTGAAGCAATCATTTTTAAAGATGATCGTTTACCGCGTGAGTCGTTCCGTTCTGGTGACCGTATCCGTGGTTTACTGTATGACATTAAGGAAGAGAACCGTGGCCCACAGTTATGTGTTAGCCGTACTCACCCTGACATGTTAATCGAACTGTTCCGCATTGAAGTGCCAGAAATTGGCGAAGAAATGCTAGACATCATGGGCGCTGCTCGTGATCCTGGTTCGCGCGCTAAAATTGCAGTTAAAAGCAACGACAAACGCATTGATCCTGTTGGTGCTTGTGTTGGTATGCGTGGTTCACGTGTGCAAGCTGTTTCTGGCGAACTTGGCGGCGAGCGTGTTGACATCGTATTATGGGATGACAATATTGCCCAATACGTTATCAATGCAATGGCACCGGCTGAAGTTGTTAGCGTAATCGTTGATGAAGACACTAATAGCATGGATTTGGCGGTTGAAGAAGACAACCTAGCTCAGGCAATTGGTCGTAATGGTCAAAATATCCGTTTGGCTAGTCAGTTAACTGGCTGGAACTTAAACGTGATGACTGTGGCAGAACTTAAAGCTAAGCACGAAGCCGAAGACGGTAAAGTGATTAGTGAGTTAACGCTGGCACTAGACATTGAAGAAGATTTCGCTCAAGTACTTGTTCAAGAAGGCTTTACTTCGTTAGAAGAAGTTGCCTATGTTCCGGTTAACGAATTGCTCGCTATCGATGGTTTCGATGAAGACTTAGTCAATGAATTGCGCGAGCGTGCAAAGAGTGCCTTAACAACTAAAGCACTTAAAGTTGAAGAGTCGCTTGACGATGTACACCCTGCAGACGATTTATTAGCGCTTGAAGGCTTAGAACGTCACTTGGCATTCGTGCTTGCAAGCAAAGGTGTTATCACGCTTGAAGATCTGGCCGAACAGGGTATTGACGATCTTGAAGAAATTGAAGAATTAAGCCAGCAACAAGCTGGTGAATTAATTATGGCCGCCCGTAATATCTGTTGGTTTAGCGACGAGCAAGAGTAATTAGGGTCAAGGGGAATTATCAACTATGACAGACTTAACAGTTAAAATTCTAGCCGATGAAATTGGCGCGCCAGTAGAGCGTGTCATTGAACAGTTGGCAAGTGCTGGTTTTAAGAAAGACCAGAACGATAACGTATCGTTAGAAGAAATAAAGTCATTATTGGCTCATCTTGCTAAGCAGCACGGTGGTGAAGCTACACCGTCTAAAATGACATTACAACGTAAGAGTAAATCAACCTTAAAAGTTGGTTCTGGTGAAAAAAGCCGTACTGTTGCAGTTGAAACACGTAAAAAACGTACTTACGTTAAACGTGATGCTGTTGAAGATCAGGCTGCTCAGGCTGAACAAGCCCAAGCAGAGCAAGAAGCTCAAGCAGTTGCTGCACAAGTAGCTGAAGAGCAAGCGAAAAAAGACGCTGCGGTAAAAGTTGAACTTGAAGCCAAAGCAAAAACCGAGCGTGATGCTAAAGATGTCGCCGCTGCGGCCGCTAAAAAAGCACAAGCCGAGAGCGACGCTGTGAAAGCAGCAGAGATACAACTAGATCCTGCAGAGATTGCGAAAGTGGCTGAACTTAAGAAAGAACAAGAACAATTAGATGATCGTAAGCAATCTCTTGCTGCATCGAATATCGCAGCAGCAGCTAAATTAGAAGCTGAAAATGCTAAAAAATTAGCGGAAGAGAATTCAGGCCGTTGGGCTGATGAAGAAACGAAGCGTAAAGCAACTGAAAAGACTGCTGATTACCATACAACTTCTTCAAACGCTGCACGTGAAGCTGAAGACAAGCAAGATCGTCAAGACGAAGGTCAGAAACGTCCTAAGAAAAAAGCAAAGCGTGATACACGTGGCAAAAAAGGCGCACCACAACGTGGTGGTCGTAACCGTAAGGGTACACTTTCTGCTCCAACAGCACTTAAGCAAAGCTTTGATAAAACGGCCGTTGTTGCTAAATCTGACATCCGTTTAGGCGAAACAATTTCAGTATCTGAACTGGCATCTAAGATGGCAGTTAAGGCAACTGAAGTGATCAGAGCCTTAATGAAAATGGGCGTTATGGCGACCATTAATCAGGTACTTGATCAAGAAACTGCTCAACTGCTTTGTGAAGAAATGGGTTACAAAGTAGTGCTAGTACGTGAAAACGAACTAGAGCACGCTGTACTAGCTGAACGTGGTGATCAGGGCGACCTTAAGCCTCGTGCACCCGTTGTTACTATCATGGGTCACGTTGACCACGGTAAAACATCATTACTAGATTACATCCGTAAAGCGAAAGTTGCTGACGGCGAAGCCGGTGGTATTACCCAGCACATTGGTGCATACCATGTTGATGTTGACGGTTCAATGATCACCTTCTTAGATACTCCGGGTCACGCTGCGTTTACTGCAATGCGTGCTCGTGGTGCTCAAGCGACAGACATTGTTATTATCGTTGTTGCTGCAGATGATGGCGTTATGCCACAAACTAAAGAAGCGGTTGCTCACGCTAAAGCTTCTGGTGCACCAATTATTATCGCCGTTAACAAAATGGATAAAGAAGGCGCGGATCCAGATCGTGTTAAAAACGAACTGTCTGTTGTTGATGTTATTCCTGAAGATTGGGGCGGAGACGTTCAATTTGTTCACGTATCAGCGAAAGCCGGTACTGGTATCGACGATTTACTCGAAGCTATCGTGATGCAGGCTGAACTACTTGAACTTAAAGCAACGACTGAAGGTCATGCTGCTGGTGTTGTTATCGAATCTCGTCTTGATAAAGGCCGTGGCCCTGTTGCTACTGTTCTTATTAAAGAAGGTACGTTAAACCACGGCGATATCATTTTGTGTGGTACTGAATACGGTCGTGTTCGTGCAATGCGTGATGAGAATGGCCGCGACATTAAGTCTGCTGGTCCAAGTTTCCCGGTTGAAATTCTTGGTTTGTCTGCTGTGCCTAAAGCCGGTGACGAAGCGACAGTTGTTACTGACGAGCGTAAAGCCCGTGAAGTTGCTCTTTACCGTCAAGGTAAATTCCGTGACCTTAAACTAGCACGTCAGCAAAAAGCTAAGCTTGAAAACATGTTTGCTAACATGGCTGCTGGTGAGTGTTCTGAACTAAACGTTATTCTTAAGACTGACGTTGAAGGTTCTTTAGCCGCAATCGCTGATTCGCTAGCGAAGTTATCAACTGACGAAGTTAAAGTGAACATTATCAGCCGTGGTGTTGGTGGTATTACTGAAACTGACTCGACACTTGCTGCAGCGTCTAACGCTATCATGCTTGGCTTTAACGTTCGTGCTGATGCAACGGCGCGTAAAGTTATCCAAAATGAAAACTTGGACATGCGTTACTACAGCGTAATCTATGACTTGATTAACGAAATCAAAGATGCGATGAGCGGTATGCTTTCACCAGAAATTAAGCAACAGATCATTGGTCTTGCTGAAGTTCGTGAAGTATTTAAGTCACCTAAAATTGGCGCAATTGCCGGTTGTATGGTTACTGAAGGTGTTATTAAGCGTACTCAACCTATTCGTGTACTACGTGACAACGTGGTTATCTACGAAGGTGAACTTGAGTCATTACGTCGCTTTAAAGACGATGTTCAAGACGTTCGTAACGGTATGGAATGTGGTATCGGTGTTAAGAATTACAACGATGTTCGCGTTGGCGATCAAATCGAAGTATTCGAAATCATTGAAATTCAACGTTCTTTATAATTGTTAAAAGCATAAAGAATAGATGGGGGCATTAGCCCCCATCTCTGTTTCTAAATATTAGTGCCATCAATGGCATTAGGAGATAAAAAATGGCTAGAGAATTTAGCCGTAGCCGCCGTGTTGCACAGCAGCTACAAAAAGAATTAGCGATGATCGTGATGCGTGAAATCAAAGCCACCGAGTTTGGCATGATCACCATCAACGAAGTAGATTTATCACGTGACTTATCGTACGCAAAAGTGTATTTCACTTTGCTTAACGACGAGCCTGAGCTGATTAAAAAAGCGGTTGAACTGCTTAACGAATCTGCACCTTATATCCGTTCTTTAATGGGTAGTAAAATGCAGTTACGTATTGTTCCAGAGCTACGTTTTTACTATGACAAGTCGTTAAGCGAAGGTATTCGCATGGCGTCAATGGTTACTAAAGCCGTACGTGAAGACAAAGAAAAAAGCAATAACGATCCTGTAGAGGACTAAGCATGGCTAGAAAACGTAAAGGCCGCGCGATTGATGGCGTGATCTTAATTGACAAGCCAACTGGTCATAGCTCAAACGATATTTTGCAAAAAGTTAAGCGGATATTCTTTGCCCAAAAAGCAGGGCACACTGGCGCGCTAGATCCTTTGGCCACCGGCATGTTACCCGTTTGTTTAGGCGAGGCGACTAAATTTTCGCAATATCTATTAGAGTCTGACAAAAGATATCGAGTTATCGCTAAACTTGGTCAGCGTACTGATACGAGCGACAGCGACGGTGAAGTGGTTCAAACTCGCGCGATTGAATTTAGTAACGACCATTTAATGGCCAAGCTTGATTCATTCCGTGGCAAGACCATGCAAGTACCATCGATGTTTTCGGCACTCAAGCATCAAGGCAAACCATTATATTGGTATGCCCGTCAGGGCATTGAAGTAGAACGCCAAGCGCGTGAAATTAATGTTTTTGAGTTGTTGTTTATTCGTCATGACAATGATGAGTTAGAGCTTGAAATCCATGTCAGCAAGGGTACGTATATTCGTACCATTATTGATGACTTGGGTGAAATGCTTGGCTGTGGCGCTCACATTACGATGTTACGTCGACTTGAAGTGGCTAATTACCCGCAAGAAAAAATGGTCACGCTTGAGCATCTTGAAGCTCTGCTAGCGCAAGCTAATAGTGAAGAAATAGCACCATCGGTTTACCTTGATCCGTTATTATTGCCAATGGATACCGCGGTGAGTGATTTTCCAGAGGCGAATATGACAGACGAAATGGCTGTCGGCGCACTGCACGGTAACCCGGTCACTATTGTTAGTTCAGGTGCTAGTTTTAGTGAAGGCACGTTAGTGCGGATGACCGTTGGTGATAGTCAACGCTTTATTGGTGTTGGTTTTGTTGATAGCCAATTGCGGGTTCAGCCAAAACGCATTGTGGTAAGCAACGACAGCGAGTAATACCAATCACATTACTGATACTTTTTACTTGTATCTTGTTAATTTGCTGGTAGTATACCGCGCTCGACATGTAGCTGAATTAGTGATCGGCTACATACTTTTTTAAATCTTATAAACATTGGAGTTTATTATGTCACTAAACGCTATTCAAACTGCTGCAATCATCGCTGATTTCGGCCGTGATGCAAACGATACTGGTTCTTCAGAAGTTCAAGTTGCTTTGTTAACTGCACAAATCAACCACCTTCAAGGCCACTTCAAAAAGCACATTCATGATCATCACTCACGTCGTGGTCTATTACGCATGGTTTCTAGCCGTCGTAAGCTTCTTGATTACCTAAAGCGTAAAGACGTTACTAAGTACCAAGAAACAATTGCTAAGCTTGGTCTACGTCGTTAATCGATGGACTAAGGACGCGTAAGCGTCAAAAAGGAGCCTTAGGGCTCCTTTTTTTTGCGTAAAATTTAACAATGCCCGCCGTGTTTTCCTCGATGCTCGTTATAAAATACCTGTTGCTAATCAAGAATTTTAGTGGCTATAATCTATTGTTGTTATTTTTATTTTACTTAGCGATTAAAAGAAAAATACTTAATAACAAAACTAACTATAAGTGTGGTTGTTAATCTTAAGTGAATGACGGATTTTTCACGATTAATGATCTCAATAAATGGATTTTATTATATAGGAGAGTTAGCGTGCAGCTAAAATCAATCCAAATGCGGATAAGTCTAATGGCCGGCGGAGCCATTCTGTTTGTCGCCGCTATTCTAGTTTTTTATTCTTTATACGCCTCGAACCAAACGCAAGTTTTTGTCAAAGACAGCACTCAAAAATTAGTCATTGCTCAAGTTAAACAAAGTGTGTTGGCAAAGACTCAATACAGCGTAGCGCAATTAGAAAATGTCATTAACGGTGGTTTTAGCAGCGCTCGCACCTTAGCTCAAAGCTTTGCGACCTTAAAAATAGCCAACGATATTAGCCAGTCGCTAACATTACGCGAGAACTTCAATAGCATCTTACGCGATAACCTCCAATCTCAAGCTGATTATTTGGGTACCTATACGTTATGGGAAGCTGGCAAGTTAGATACCTTAGACGCAAGTTATAGTGGTCAGGCTGGTTATGACGCCTCAGGTCGATTTATTCCTTATTGGAGTCGTAGTGCCTCGGGGGAATTGGTCTCTGAACCTCTCGTCGATTATGATAATCAAACGCGTGATAGTGGTGGGGTACGCGCTGGGGAATATTATTTGTGTTCTCGCGACAGTTTACAAGAATGTATTATTGATCCGTATATTTACAATGTTGGCGGTGTTGATACATTAATTACCTCATTGGTGGTGCCAATAATAATTAACGGCGAATTTCATGGTATAAGCGGTGTTGATCTTGCGATGACATTTATACAGCATTTGGCCATGGACATGAGCCAGTCAATGTACGATGGTAAAGCTGAGGTGACTATTGTTAGTGCTAACGGCACGGTGGTTGCCCATTCTGGTGGCAAAAAAATAGGTCAACATTTACGCCAGTTGTTTCCTGATACCTGGCAAACAAAGATTGAACGTTTGACAAGCTCGGCTTCGGTTGTTGATGCTGATACTGCGAGTAATCATATTGACGGTTATGCGCCGATTAAGCTGGGTAAAACAGTAACACCTTGGTCAATGATGGTCAGTATTCCAAAGTCAGTCGTACTTGCCCAAACGCTTAAATTAGAACAAGTGATGAGCGCTAGTGCTGCCCAAGACAGAATTTGGCAAGCTGTGGTCGGTATTATTGTTGCTGTGTTGGCACTAGCACTGATCTGGATTGTCTCGCAGGGCATCGTTAAGCCAATTATTAATACAGTGACTGTTCTCAATCAAGCGGCAGGCGGGGATTTAACCCCACGATTACAAGTCAACACAGTGGATGAAACCGGGGCGTTAGCCCGAGCCTGTAATATGTTATTAGACAAAACCCAGCCATTGATTAAACAAGTGGTGTTATCGTCCAATGAAATTGCTAGCAATGCCGAACAATCTTCAGTGATTGCTTCCCAAACGCGTAGTGGTGTTGATAAACAACAGCAAGAAACCGTTAATCTGGCATCGGCTGCTGATGAAATGGCATCAACCTCGCTGTCGGTGTCAGAAATTGCTGAAAATGCCGCCAAAGCAACGATTGACGCTAAACAGCAAGCCAACAAAGGGCAAGATATTATTAGTCAAACATCAAGTTCGATTAATATGTTGTCCGATGAAATTCAAGAAGCGGGCAAGGTTATTGCACAACTTGATAACGACAGTCAGAATATTCATTCGATTCTAGATGTTATTCGCGGCATCGCTGACCAAACAAACTTGCTCGCGCTTAACGCGGCGATTGAAGCGGCAAGAGCCGGCGAGCAGGGCCGTGGTTTTGCCGTGGTTGCTGACGAGGTTCGAACCTTGGCGCAACGCACCCAACAATCGACCGGTGAAATTCAAACCATGATTGAGCATATTCAAACGGGTACTTCGCGGGCGGTTCAGGTCATGGCGCAAAGCAAAGAAAAAGCCAACATGAGTATTTCACAGGCTAATCAAGCTGCGGAGTCTTTGGAGGGCATTTTAGCGGCGATAAATCATATTAGCGACCTCAATACCGAAGTGGCGAGCGCGGCGGTACAACAACATGCGGTGTCCGAAGAGTTTAGTAAGAGCTTAAGTACTATTGGCGTGGTTGCCGAGGAAACGGCCAATGGCTCAAGAGAAGCGGCGGCCAGTAGTGAAAATATGATCGACCTATCAAGTAACCTCAAGCACCTTGTGGCTCAGTTTACTGTTTAAATATCCGTTGATTTAGATTGATAAAGCGCTAACTGCCCAGTTAGCGCTTTTTTTTGTGGCGATTAAGCTGACCAACGCTAACACCAATACCACCACCAATAACAGCAACGTTGAATCATGATCCCACCTGTTTATCCGACTTTTTTATCAGTGATTATTAATTGAAATTGATTCAAATCAAACCAATAGCAATGCTTAGATAATTAACGACTTTAAGCAACTATCGCTGATCCGTCTGTTGATATAAGTCAAGGCTGGCGATTTAAATGCGCGTATTGTGTGCGACATATTGTCGCAGTTGTGAAGTTTAGCACGAGAGAATTACCGCTCAATTCATACCAATCGCCCACCAGTGGGGTCGCTTTTTAACCTTAATTACAGCGATTGGATTGACACAAAACGTTCAGATCAAGGTGTTGCCTAACCATGTTATTTTTATGTTTTCACAGCCAAAAGTTGCGCAATTTTTTTGCGTTATTATTGCTGTGCTTAATCCAATTGCCAGCCCATGCGCTTTTTGTTAGTGAGCCTAGAGATCCATTGCCACTGATTCATGAGATTTTCCCGCAGGCGACTAAGGTGTCCGACAAGACTGGCACGCCCCTTATTTGGACCGTCTTTCAAGAGCAAGATATTATTGGTTATGCGTTTGAAACCAACGATATTAAAAAAATCCCGGCCTATTCTGGTGAACCGGTCAATATGCTGGTCGCTATTAGCCCTGAAGGCATCTACTTGGGTGCTAAAGTGCTTGAGCATCACGAACCGATTATCTTAGCGGGCATTCCTGAGAAAAAATTGTGGGACTTTACCGATCAATATATCAACCTCGATGTTAAGCAGCGTTTAAAGGTTGGCGGCAACGGCCAAGACGGTGTCATTCACTTAGATGGTCTGTCCGGTGCGACAGTGACCGTAATGGTGATGAATGTCGGTATTACCAAATCGGCGACTAAGGTCGCTGTAGCCTTGGGCATTATTGAACAAGGCCAACAAATTATTCAGCCAATGTCGACGGTGTTACCAGATGTCTATCAGGCCAGTGACTGGCAAACGCTGCTGGGCGATGGCTCAATTCGCAAACTCTATTTAAACCGCGGTGCGGTTGACGAAGCCTTTGTTGGTACGCCAGCCGAAGATATTGATAAGGCGAGCATCGATAATAAAAAAGATATGTTTGCCGATATTTATTACGCCCAAGCCGATATCCCAACCATTGGTCGTAACCTGCTTGGTGACAGTGAATACCAGTGGTTAATGAAAACGCTTAAACCGAACGAGCATGCCATTGCGGTGTTCGGTAACGGTTATTCCTTTAAAGGCTCGGGTTATGTCCGTGGCGGTATTTTCGATCGCATTCAAATTTTGCAAAACAATGAAGCCTTTGCCTTTCGCGATTTAGATCATAACCGCGTGACCGATTTGATGATTGCCGGCGCGCCGCATTTTAAAGAAATGTCCTTGTTTATTGTGCGGGCTCAGCACGAGTTTAATCCTGGGGTTGATTGGCAGTTTGAATTGCTTGTTCGCCGACAAATTGGCGCGGTCGACAGTGTTTTTACCAGCTTTAAAGGGGGTTACCACGGCTTGGAACAATATATATACCGTCCACCGGTCATTATACCTGAACCTGAGCTGACACTGACCGAGCAGGTATGGCAAGACAAGCAGATGGAAGTGGTGATATTAGGCGTGTTAATGGTGTTATTGCTCGCCTCGCTATTTTTGCAAGACATTCTGGTACGCCACCCAACCTTTATGCACCATTTTCGTCATAGCTTCTTGGTGGTCACTGTCGTCTTTATTGGCTGGCAGTGGGGCGGACAACTGTCGGTGGTTAATGTCTTCACATTCTTGCATGCCTTTATGGGCGATTTTTCATGGGATTTATTTTTGCTCGACCCGGTGATCTTCATTTTGTGGGGCACCGCAGCGGTCACCATGTTGCTGTGGGGGCGCGCCGTGTATTGCGGTTGGTTATGCCCGTTTGGCGCATTGCAAGAGCTAATGAACGTGTTTGCCCGTTATATAAAAATTCCGCAATTTGAATTGCCGTGGGCGGTGCATGAACGTTTATGGGCGATTAAATATCTGATACTGCTTGCACTGTTTGGGTTGTCGCTTGACTCATTAGCCTTGGCTGAGCAATTTGCCGATATCGAACCTTTTAAAACGACTTTTCTACTGAAATTTGACCGTGAGTGGCCGTTTGTACTCTACGTCATTGTGTTACTGACCATTAATATCTTTAATCGCAAATTCTTTTGTCGCTATTTATGCCCACTAGGCGCGGCATTATCGACCAGTAACAGCGTGCGTTTGTTTAGCTGGCTTAAACGCCGCCCTGAATGTGGCAAGCCATGTAAAACATGTGCCGTTGAATGTGAAATTCAAGCGATTAATCCTGACGGTGAAATCAATATGCGTGAGTGTCATTACTGTCTCGATTGTCAGGTCACTTATTTTAATGACAAAAAATGTCCGCCACTTAAAAAACAGGTGTACAAGAAAAATAAATTCAAAGAGCGAAATATTGAAGCAGTTAATGTCGATTAACTTCGCACCAAATATCTATGTGTAATTTAGGGAGTAAGTTATGAGTAACAATGATGACAAAACAAACCACAATGAGTTAGAAAACTCAGGCCGTCGTAAGTTTTTTGGTAAAACGGCATTAGTCGCTGCGGGCGCTGTTGCAGCGCCGATGTCTGCGGCCATGTTCGCATCGATGGCCAAGGCAAAATCAGCAGAAGCAGGTAATAGCCCATTCGTTCACCCGGGTGAGTTAGATGAGTATTACGGTTTTTGGAGTGGCGGTCACTCAGGTGAAGTGCGCATTATGGGCATTCCGTCTATGCGTGAATTAATGCGTATTCCGGTATTTAATATCGACGCCGCGACGGGTTGGGGTTTAACCAACGAAAGTAAGCACATTAAGGGCGAAAGCGCCCATTTACTAGCGGGTGACTCGCATCACCCGCACATGAGCATGACCGACGGCCGTTATAACGGTAAATATGTTTTCATTAATGATAAAGCCAACTCACGTGTTGCACGTATTCGTTGTGATGTCATGAAAACAGACAAGATGATCACCGTGCCTAACGTGCAAGCTATTCACGGTTTGCGTGTTCAAAAAGCCCCGTACACTAAATACGTTGTGTGTAATGGTGAGTTTGAAATTCCAATGAACAACGACGGTAAAGAAGGCATGGAAGATGTCAGCACTTATCGTTCGCTGTATAACGTCATTGACGCTGAAAAAATGGAAGTGGTATTCCAAGTGATGGTCGATGGTAACTTGGACAATACCGACGCCGATTATGACGGCAAGTACTTTGCTTCAACGTGTTACAACTCAGAAATGGGCATGAACTTGGGTGAGATGATCACGTCTGAACGCGATCACGTCGTCGTATTTAGCCTTGCGCGTTGTGAAGCGGCGTTAAAAGCCGGTAAGTTTAAGACATACAACGGTAACAATGTTCCGGTATTAGATGGCCGTAAAGGTTCTGAATTAACGCGCTACATTCCGGTACCAAAATCTCCGCACGGTTTAAATACGTCACCCAATGGTAAATATTTTATCGCTAACGGTAAGTTATCACCAACTGTATCTATTATCGAAATTGACAAGCTCGATGACTTATTTGCCGACAAAATCAAGCCGCGCGACACCGTAATTGCCGAGCCAGAACTTGGCTTAGGGCCATTGCATACCGCGTTCGATAACAAAGGCAACGCTTACACTACCTTGTTCCTTGATAGCCAGATTGTTAAATGGAATGTCGAGGAAGCCATTGCGGCGCATAACGGCAAAAAAGTAAATTACATTCGTCAAAAACTTGATGTTCATTACCAGCCTGGCCACAACCATACGTCGCAAGGTGAGACCCGTGATGTCGATGGCAAATGGTTAGTCTCATTGTGTAAGTTTTCAAAAGACCGTTTCTTACCAGTAGGACCACTGCGCCCAGAAAACGATCAGCTGATTGATATTTCTGGCGATGAAATGATACTGGTACATGATGGCCCAACTTTTGCTGAACCGCACGATTGCATGATGGTGCATCGCAGTAAAATAAAGCCACTAAAACTATGGCCGCGTAATGACCCCTTTGCCGCTGAAACGTTCGCGCAAGCTAAAAGAGATGGCGTTGATGTTTATTCAGAAAACAAAGTTATCCGCGACGGCAAAAAAGTACGTGTTTACATGACATCGGTCGCGCCTACCTATGGCATGAACGAGTTCAAGGTCAAGCTAGGCGATGAAGTAACCATGATCGTGACCAACCTTGATCAGGTTGAAGATGTAACGCACGGTTTCTGTATGACTAACCACGGCGTGCAAATGGAAATTGGGCCACAAGCAACGGCATCAATTACCTTTATCGCGAACAGACCTGGCGTGCAATGGTATTACTGTAACTGGTTCTGTCACGCGCTGCACATGGAAATGCGTGGCCGGATGTTGGTTGAAGCGTAATTGCTGCGCTTAAACATTAAGCGTTAGGTACCAAACCAATAGCTAAACCCCACCGGTGTGGTGTTTAGCGTATTTAGTAAGATAACGCGGTAATCATGCTATTACCGCATTTTGGTTAGTAAAGGTTAAGTTTTTGAAACCTATTATATTAAAATTTGTTATTGCTGTTTTTGTGCTAATTGGCGGGCTAAGCGCTGCCATCGCTCAAACAATTGTCGTATCGCCCAGTGATAACTTACAACAACAATTAGATAGCAGCCGTGACGGCGATGTCGTCATACTCAAGGCTGGCACCTATCTCGGTAACTTTGTTCTCAACCATCAAATCACCCTAATCAGCGAAGATAGTAGTAATCGAGCGATTATCGACGCCAATGGCCAGCATCATGCTATTACCCTCACGCAAAGTGATATCACGATAAAAAATCTTAATATCATTAATTGGGGCGATGATTTAACCGCGCAAGACTCAGGCATTTATGCCGTTAAAAACGCCAATAACCTGCTTATTAGCGGTAACCATTTACGCGGTGATGGCTTTGGTATTTGGCTGCAAAAAGGCCAGCATATTCAAGTGCTCGACAATGTGGTGCAGGGTAACCCAAGCTTGCGATCATCGGATCGCGGCAATGGTATTCAACTGTCGATAGTTAAGCATGTTGAGGTCAAAAATAACCGCATATTTAATACCCGCGATGGCCTGTACATTATTTCAAGTGAGCACAATGTCATCGACGGTAATATAATCCACGACCTGCGTTATGGCGTGCATTATATGTATTCTCACAACAACAAAGTGATTAACAATATCGCCTACAAGACTCGCGCTGGTTACGCGTTAATGAGCTCTCGCAACCTCATTGTCGATGGTAATTCGACTGACGGCAGTGAAGATTATGGCTTTTTAATGAATTTTATTACCTCGTCTGTTATTAGTAATAATCAGATTAAAAATGTCTGGACCAAGCCTGAAAACAAAGTGTTAGGGCGTGATGGCAAGGGGTTGTTCGTTTATAACTCAGCGTATAACACCATTAAAGGTAACCGTATCGATACCACCGAAATTGGTATTCATTTAACGGCAGGTTCTGAACAAACCAAGGTCTATGGTAATAGTTTTATCAATAATCCGGTGCAGGTCAAATATGTGTCGAACAAAAAGCAAGAATGGAGCTTTGAAGGAAAGGGCAATTACTGGAGCAATTATTTGGGTTGGGATATCAATGGCGATGACATCGGCGATGTCGCGTTTGAGCCCAACGACGGCATTGACAAACTGACGTGGCAATATCCAGAAATGAAAATGATTATGGACAGCCCTGTGGTGATCATTTTACGCTGGGTGCAAAAGGAGTTTCCGGTGTTAAAACCCCCTGGTGTTAAAGACAGCCATCCATTGATGCGCGCCCCCACACCAGCCATTAGCACGGTTCAACACGCATCATCGCAAGCATCACCCTCATCGCAGCCATTATTGAAAAATAGTAACGAGCCCCATTTAGTCGCACAGACGAACAAGGATAGCCAACACCCATGAACACACCATTAGTTTCTTTAGCGAATGTCGATAAACATTATGACGAGGTTAACGCGTTGTCCGGCATCAATCTAAACTTGGCGCAAGGCGAAGTGCTTGGGTTGTTTGGTCATAATGGCGCAGGAAAAACCACGATGATGAAACTTATCTTAGGCATCATTTCACCAACCGCCGGCCAAGTCTCGGTGATGGGCATGGCGCCAGACAGTAAGTCAGCGTGGCACATGCGAGCCAAGATGGGTTATTTACCAGAAAACGTGATGTTTTATGAACAGTTAACTGGCCTTGAAGTATTAACGTATTTTGCGCGCCTTAAAGGACAAAATAAAAAGCACGCCAAAGCATTGCTTGAACAAGTCGGCATAGCGCATGCCATGCACCGCGCGGTAAAAACCTATTCTAAAGGCATGCGTCAACGGTTGGGTCTGGCACAAGCCTTTATTGGCGAACCTAAATTATTGCTGCTCGATGAACCAACAGTAGGGCTTGACCCTAATGCTACGAGCGATTTTTATCGCAGCGTTGACCAGTTAAAGGCCCAAGGTACCAGTGTTATCTTGTGTTCTCATGTTTTGCCCGGTGTTGAGCAGCATATTGATCGCGCGATGATTATTTCTGGCGGCAATACCCTAGCACTTGGCACGATATCGCAGTTGCGCGCCAAGGCTAATTTACCGATTAAAATTACGCCTAAAGGCTTGGTTGCAGAGCAAAGCCAGCAATGGCAACAGTATAGCGATGCCCTTGGACATTTAACGGTGCCAGAGCAGCATAAGTTGTCGGTATTACGTCAGCTATTAGCCGAGCCATCGCTGGTGGACGTGGCGGTAGAACCGGCGAACTTAGAACAGATTTATCAGTTTTATTTAGCGAAAAAGCCAGCAAATCAGCCTGATCAATCGAAGGAAGTAGCGTAATGAGACAAATAATGACGGTGGCCAGCAAAGAATTTCATGATGGCCTGCGTAACCGATGGTTAGTGTCGATCACTCTGATTTTTTCCGTATTGTCGGTCGGGCTTACTTATTTTGGCGCGGCGGCGTCGGGCTCGGTTGGCATGACATCGCTGTCAACCACAGTCGCGAGCTTAGCCAGTTTGGCGGTGTTCTTAATTCCGCTGATTGCCTTGTTATTAAGCTACGACAGTTTTGTCGGCGAGCAAGAGGGCGGCACCTTGTTATTGCTGCTGACTTATCCGCTCAGTAAAAATCAATTACTGCTTGGCAAGTTTGTCGGTCAAGGCGGCATTATAGCGCTAGCGACTACTCTGGGCTTTGGCTCATCGGCGTTGCTGCTTTATGTCAAACATGCCGATTTAGCCATTTTGCAGACCTTTGGCAGTTTTATTGTTAGCGCGACGTTGCTCGGTTTAAGTTTTACTGCCATTGCTTATCTCATTAGCTTGTCGTCGAATGAAAAATCAAAAGCGGCCGGTTTGGCCTTAATCACGTGGTTCTTCTTCGCGTTGGTTTTTGACCTTGGTTTATTGGCACTATTAGTGGGTACCGAGGCAAGTTTAAGTCAAACCATGCTGACCCAATTAATGATGCTTAATCCGGCCGATATCTTTCGCTTGGTTAACCTTGCCGGCTTAGACCCCAGTGATGTTAACGGCGCGCTGGCTATTGCGATTAAGGCTCATATGAGCCAAGGCCAACTCTTTGCGTTATTAATCAGCTGGATTGTTATTCCGCTGATGATTACTTCATTTGTATTCAAATATAAAAAAATATAAGGTTATTATTATGTTCTGTCGTCATAAATTGTTATCCACGGTCTTATTTGCCGCGATTATTGGCCTAAGTGCTTGCTCGCAAGAAACAGAACAGCAACGGATGTTGCATCAGGCCGTTGCTATCGAAACGTCTGATGAATGTCATCTGTGTGGTATGCTTATCAGCAACTTTGCCGGCCCCAAAGGTGAATTGTTTCGCAAAGGCATTACCCAAGCCGATGGCAATGTGGTGAAAAAGTTCTGCTCGACCCGTGACCTGCTTAGTTATTATCTTGACCCTGAAAATAAACGCAATGTCACCTCAATTTTAGTGCACGACATGAGCAAGATGCCGTGGGGCAGCTTAAACGATCAGCACTTTATTGATGCACGCACGGCTTGGTTTGTGATTAATTCATCGAAAAAAGGCGCGATGGGCAAAACTCTGGCCAGCTTCTCGCGCAAACAAGATGCACAGGCGTTCGCGGTAGAGTTTGGTGGCGAAACGTTAGATTTTAACGCCATTAATTTACAGTCGCTTTAAGCGAATCCAATCAAGAGTCTTTGCCAGTGATGAGCTCTGATAAAATAGGTATAAATGGCGTTTTTCAATAAAAACTCCCATTAAATAGGCAAAGCAGTTGACTTGATGGTGAACGAGTTGAGTAATTTTAACCTTTCATCAATCGTGTCTTTTAAATCAGTAGTTCTAGCCGTATACTGTGCTCTGAAAATTCAAAGACGACTAAAAGATAAAGGAAATTCAATCAGTGAATCCTACAATTAAAACATTTAAGTATGGTCAACATAATGTGACCATTGAAACTGGCGCAATTGCCCGTCAAGCTGACGGCGCAGTACTTGTAAACATGGACGACACAGTAGTAATGGTTACTTGTGTAGCGAAAAAGAAAGCGATCCCTGGTCGTGATTTTTTCCCGCTAACAGTTAACTATCAAGAGCGTACTTACGCTGCTGGTAAAATCCCTGGTGGTTTCTTCAAGCGTGAAGGGCGTCCTAGTGAAAATGAGACCCTGATTTGTCGTCTTATTGACCGTCCAATTCGTCCTCTATTCCCAGCTGGTTTCTTAAACGAAGTGCAAATTATTGCCACTGTTGTTTCAGTAAACCCTGAAGTAAACCCTGATGTTGTAGCTATGATCGGTACTTCTGCGGCTATCTCACTTGCTGGTGTACCATTTAATGGTCCTATCGGTTGTGCTCGTGTTGGTTACATCGATGGTCAATACGTACTTAACCCAACTAAAACAGAACTAGCAACAAGCAAGCTAGATCTTGTGGTTGCTGGTACTGAAAATGCAGTATTAATGGTTGAGTCAGAAGCTGACATTCTTAGCGAAGACGTAATGCTAGGCGCGGTTACTTTTGGTCACGAACAACAGCAAGTTGTTATCCAAGCTATCAAAGAACTTAAAGCCGAAGCGGGCAAGCCAGCTTGGAATTGGTCACCGGCAGAAGTTGACGCTACATTAGTGGCTAAAATCACTGAGCTAAGTGAAGCGCGTTTCGTTGAAGCTTATCAAATCACCGATAAGATGGCACGTAAAGACGCAATCGACGTAATCACTAGCGATGTTACTGCTGCACTAGTAGCAGACGATGCTGATGTGAATACTAAGCTTGTTTCTGAAATTGCTCACGATGTTGAAAAAGAAGTGGTACGTTCACGTATCCTTGCAGGTCAGCCACGTATCGATGGCCGTGATCCTGAAATGATCCGTGCTCTTGACGTAATGACAGGCGTATTACCACGTACTCACGGTTCTGCTGTGTTTACTCGTGGTGAAACTCAAGCATTAGTGACTGCAACTCTTGGTACTGAACGTGACGCACAGCGCATTGATTCAATCATGGGCGAAATCTCTGATACTTTCATGATGCACTATAACTTCCCACCTTCATGTGTTGGTGAGACTGGTATGGTTGGCTCACCTAAGCGTCGTGAAATTGGTCACGGTCGTCTTGCTAAGCGTGGCGTATTGGCTATTATGCCAACGATTGAAGAATTCCCGTATTCAATCCGTGTTGTATCTGAAATTACAGAATCTAACGGTTCAAGCTCAATGGCTTCTGTGTGTGGTACTTCACTAGCGCTTATGGATGCTGGTGTTCCAATCAAAGCATCTGTTGCTGGTATCGCGATGGGTCTAGTTAAGAAAGGCGAAGAGTTCGTTGTTCTTTCTGACATCTTAGGCGATGAAGATCACCTAGGTGACATGGACTTTAAAGTTGCTGGTTCAACTAATGGTATTACTGCATTGCAGATGGATATCAAAATTGAAGGCATCACACGCAACATCATGGAAATTGCACTGAATCAAGCAAAAGCTGCTCGTATTCATATCTTAAGTGTAATGGACGAAGCAATCTCTGTTGCTCGTGATGACGTTTCTGAGTTCGCTCCTCGTATCACTACGATCAAAGTTGCTCAAGACAAAATTCGCGACATCATCGGTAAAGGCGGCGCTACAATTCGTGCCCTTACTGAAGAGACTGGTTGTGTAATCGAAATCGCAGACGATGGTACGGTTAAAATCGCTTCTACTGATAACGATAAAGCACAACATGCCGTTGAGCGTATTCTAGCGATTACTGCTGAAGTTGAAGTGGGTAAAATCTACCACGGTGCGGTTAAGCGTATCGTTGACTTTGGTGCATTCGTTGAAGTGCTACCTGGTAAAGATGGTCTAGTTCATATCTCTCAAATCGCTGAAGAGCGTGTTGAGAAAGTTACCGACTACCTTAAAGAAGGTCAGATGGTTGACATTAAAGTACTAGAAATTGACCGTCAAGGCCGTGTTCGTTTAAGCATTAAAGATGCTAAGCCAGCCGCTGAAGCGCCAAAATCTGAAGATTAATTTTTCTCGTTAATCTTGTTGTATCAAGCCTGCATTATGCAGGCTTTTTTTATGCGAGAATTATTATTTTTAGCGCTAATTACGATCCAAAATTAAGGGATTTTAGCTATACTTTATTTAGCATAGTTTTGGTTTTAGGCTTAGACTGATATGAAGGCTAACGTTTGATAGTTATAGCCTAAAAGAAAACGCTGTGGCATTATTACTAACAATATTATTACGGGATATTATCAATGTTTAAGCTTGAACTTGAACGCAGTCTGTTTGGCGCGATATTATTATTGCTGTTAGCTGGGTGTCAAACGACGAATAATTCACGGCAAGATCCTCAAGTGGATTTGGGGAGATTAGTTATTGCAGAGCCACTGGCGGTCAGTTTGCAAAGTGAGATCCGGTTAGCTCGGTTCAGTGAACTACTATATCACCCAGAATTAACACCTCGACAGCGTGCTCAGACTTTTTTTGAGCGAGGGGTTTTATTTGACAGTTTTGGCTTGGTTAATTTAGCCCGAATAGATTTTAATCGCGCCTTGCGTATTAATCCAAAAATGCCTGATGTTTATAATTTTTTAGGTATTCATTTAACCATGGCCGGGCAGTTTACTAGAGCGTATGAAGCCTTTGACGCCACGCTTGAATTAGCACCTAAACATCAGTATGTGTATTTAAATCGTGGTATAGCGTTGTATTATGGTGGTTTGACCAAATTGGCGGTTGAAGATCTAGTGACCTTTCATCAACTTGATTTAAGCGATCCGTATCGCGTGATCTGGCGTTATATTGCTGAACAACGGCTTGATAAAACCATGGCACTAAAAAACCTTAAGCGTCACCAAAAACAAATTGACAACGAAAGCTGGGCCAAACAAATTGGTGAACTGTTTTTAATGAATTTGTCACAAGCCCAGTTTGTCGCCGGATTAACCAAAAATATTGAAACACCAAAACAACTTGCAGAGCGGTTATGTGAAGCGTATTTTTATCTCGGAGTATACGCCAGCATTTATCAGCAGCCTGAGCGCGCGATTAACTATTTCAAATTATCATTGGCAACCAATGTTTTTGAATTTGTTGAGCACAGATACGCACGGCGAGAGCTATTGGAAAATCGCTTTGTGATCCATCAACAAAAATTACAAAAACAAGCACTTAAAAAATCAGCAGCCAAAACACAATAATTTAATTTATAGGCAAGGAGGATATGTTGGACTCACTTTATCTTAATCAATTTTTATTGTTAGCAGGGGCGCATTTATTAGCTGTTATCAGCCCAGGGCCCGATTTTGCGGTGGTAATTAAGCAAAGTATCAGTAGCGGTAAGCGCCATGCCATATACACCAGTTTGGGTATTGGCAGCGCTATCCTTATTCACGTGCTCTATAGTGCCCTGGGTATCGGCTTAATCATTTCGCAATCGGTTGCTTTATTTAGTGCATTAAAGTACCTATGTGCTGGTTATTTAATTTATTTGGGTATTAGTGCTTTTAGAGCACCACCTCCAGCTAAGTTAGATCTCGCTAGTAGCACTAACAAAACCGCGCAAAGTGTTAATAAGTCATTTATGTTGGGTTTTTTGACTAATGTGCTTAATCCGAAAGCGACCTTGTTTTTCTTATCAATATTTTCGGTAATAGTCGATGCAAATACCCCATTGATATGGTTGGTTTTTTACGCGGTATATTTATCGATAGCAACGGCACTATGGTTTTGCATGGTATCGTTTATTTTTAGTAAAGAAGCAGTGCGGACCAAATTTGTTCAACTAGGTCAATATTTTAACCGTACCATGGGTACCGTATTAGTGCTGTTGGGCATTAAAGTAGCGATTGCCGAACTCTAATTTATCGCTAATTACACAACTCAAATTTCAGGAGTTACAATTATGGCTTTAACACCTTTTCATTTAGCGATTCAAGTGCGTGATATAACCGAAGCTCGCGAATTTTATGGTGTTAAGCTCGGCTTTGAAGAAGGCCGAAGCAGCGATGACTGGATTGATTTTAATATGTTTGGCCATCAACTGGTGGTTCATGTCAATCGTGCATTAGGCAAAACAGGCCAAGTCGCGACTATTTGTAATGGTGTCGATGGTCATGGTGTACCAGTACCTCACTTTGGGGTCGTTATGGACTATGCAACATGGCAAGCATTTGCTGTTACCGCTAAAAAAATTATTGAGCAATTTGTGATTGAACCTTATGTACGCTTCGAAGGCGAGGTCGGAGAGCAGGGCACAATGTTTTTTTGCGATCCCTCAGGCAACGCACTAGAATTCAAAGGTTTTAAAGATATTGAGCAAGAGTTATTTGCAAAATAGCCGACAATATACCCATGTTGGTTAATCTTAAAGCAAACGATAATTAATTTATAAAGCATGCTTTACAATCGGTACATAAGTCCCTATTATTCGCTTCGACTTCAGTGGAGAGATGGCAGAGTGGTCGAATGCACCGGTCTTGAAAACCGGCATGGGTTTATAGCCCATCTAGGGTTCAAATCCCTATCTCTCCGCCACATTTAGAAAAGCCCGTTGATATTAATTTATCAACGGGCTTTTTGCTGTTTGGGTGTCTATCAAGACTGCGGGTTAATAGCACAGCTCCTAAGTTAGGGTTCAAATCCGCTCTTTATCTGGCACCGCCACATTTAGAAAGGCCGCTTATTCGAAAGAATAAGCGGCTTTTTGCTTTTTAGAGATTAAACTTTCGATTAATAACACTAATTTTAAAGCAGGGTTGAAATCCACTCTTTATCTGGCACCGCGACATTTAGAAGAGCCCGTTAAATTGAAAGATTTAACGGGCTTTTTGCTGTTTGGAGATTAATTTATCAATAGGACGAAAAAATTATTGATTTTCAATTGTATTTTTATGTGTGTCCCATCTTTTTCTAGAACATGAATTCGGGTCTTCCTAAACTCTTAGAAGCGGCTACGCGGGTATAATTTTGTTCAAGCACCAAGTTAATTGCATCAAGCTTGAATTCTTTCGAGTGTTTTTTCTCCTGTTCAGAGAGTATCTCTTAACAGGGTTGGTCGAGTCCATTAAACCATGCCAATGCCTAGTGTCGAACAATTAACTGATTACAAGGCAACAGGAGAGGCAGATGAGACGATTAAAATTAATGTCACTTCGGGTATATTCAATCGTTTCAAGGTGGTCAAAAAGGTCATCGGTATTGTATCGTTTAGGAATTTTCTTGATCAGATCTGAGAATCACAAATAAGCTCAATAAAATTTAAATTATTCAATCTATGATCCTGCCCTGATTAATCGATAAATAAGTGAAAATAATGATGTGAATAATGTCCTTTCGTAGGTAGAATCGCGTAAATCATGTCAACAGTCATTTTTAAGTTGTCTAGCAAAAGGTAATAGTAAGTTTATGGATTTTTTTGAACAGTTAGGTGTAAGTAGAGTATCGACGACCATCGAGATTAAAAAAGCCTATCGAAAACTCGCTAATAAGTATCACCCCGATAGAAATGACAGTAAGGATGCCATAGAAAAATTTCAACTAATTCAACAGGCTTATGATGTTATTTCTGATCCGAAAAAGCGCTCTTTATATTTAAAAAGTAACTATACCTTAATAACTGATCCCCGAGAAGTTGCTGATTCTTTTTGGCATAGCGCTTTGAATTAGTGCTTTGAATTAGCGCTTTTAACGAGGCTTTGCCTGACACTATCAATTAGACCTTTCCTTAGGCCCTCCATTTGGAAACAATGAATGCAACATGCAACAAACTTACCTGATTATTTAACCAGTGATTTCTCTATGTATTTAGAGAATATGACCTCATTAGATGAACCTGAAAACCCTGATTTATTATCAAATTATTTATCTAATTTATTCGAACAATTAAAGCAAATGCCTTTATTATTTAATGGCATGGTTGATCAATTAGCAATGGCTATATCAACCAAAATAAGAATCGATAGCAAAAACTTGGCAAAAATCGAGCTGACAGAAGAACCTAGTTGGGCCGAGATCAAACCTTTTGTGGGAGTGCATGCAGATGCTAGAGGCTGTATTACTGAAATAATGACTCACACAGAACGGGAATTTAAAATAGCCATTTTGCTCATTCATTTTTATAACGGCTATGATGCTACACCTTTAAAAGCTATAGAAGATGAACATGATCAGTTCGATGATTATGAATCTCATGACTATGATGAGAACTACTAGATTTTATAAACTCTGGATTTACTCATTAATCAATCTAATTATTAAAAGTATAAGTTTTAAGGAATCACCTTGACAAAAAACGCATTAATTCTTGCTAGCAATATTATTGAACAAGCACAGCATAGCGGTAGACGCGCGGGTACCTCATTAGAGGCAATTGCCTCTGAACAAGGTGATGAGACGATGCTTGCTGTGTTAACAGAAATGGATATTTTAACCGTCGCTAAAATTGTTCGAGAACACGACGCCACCATTCCTTCAATAGCCACATGGCTAATGGACGCGGATTCAATTAAGCAGTTGTTAAATGTTGAACCGTCATATTGGCAAAATATGGATGAAGATCAGGTGTTTTGTGCGCAATCTGAAGCACACAGTTTATTAACACAAATTTTTCTCTCTTATGATGATGAAGAAAAACAATTAGAAGTATTAAAAGCCATTGTTGAAGACGATTTTGGTCTTTTATATTTATCTTTGCCGTTTGTTGGTCACGATTTTTCGGAATTAGAAGAAAATGAAGATGAAGAACAAATATCTGGCAGCATTGAAGAGTTGTTAATTAAAATCAAAACGTTAAGCGAAGAAGCTTATCGTGAAGTGATGGCGGTTAGTACTAATGGCACACTGGATAACATTGAAAGTGCGTTAAAACAAAATGCCAATAAACAACGAGTGACCGCTGTTGAAATGGATACCGACGATATGTTTGCGCCACTTTAGTTTACAAAGACCAGCCCATATTTATATAACCGATATGAACAGCTTTAATTGATTGGGATTCATCAATGAAAATTGCAAAGTTAAGAAATCATCCGTTTTTACTTTTGATCTTAAAAGATGGAGAAAGTGATGGCTTTTTTTCGCCAGAATTTATTCATAAAACGAAACAACAATTATCAGATATGTCTTTGAGGATAGCCTCTGACAACCTATCAATAATTTACGCTGATCAGATAAGAAAAGGGTGTGAAATTGTACTTGGACTGTGCAACTTAGGTTTATTAAATCTTTGCGATAACGATACAGAGAAAGCAAAAAACATTCTAAAAAATGAAGGTATCGTTTATTGCTTTAGAGCAGGTTGGGCGAAATATACTCAATTAAAGAAAATATCACCCTCATACTTTAATAGCATTTCTATTAGTAGTTATGCTTTAGCAATTAATGACACT
Organism: Gammaproteobacteria bacterium; assembly: GCA_013214945.1. NCBI lineage: Bacteria > Pseudomonadati > Pseudomonadota > Gammaproteobacteria > Gammaproteobacteria bacterium. The sequence goes on along the minus strand of JABSRT010000003.1, from coordinate 43,339 downwards.
TCTGATATAAAGCTTATGCATGCTTCATTAATGAGTGAAGGCTATCAAAGTGCGATGCTTTTGCAAAGTTATAAAAGTATTGCCGCGAACTATTGTGCAAACACCCTGCTTATTGATGATGATGAAGAAGTGTTGAGTTTTGAATTGCAAAAATTTCTTAATACTGCAATTGCATTGCTTCTCATTGATTGTGACAAAAAGATATTTACAAATGTTCTATATCAGCAGTTGACCACTTACCTGACTAATACAAAGAAAGACCACCTGCTTGCTAAGGTAGAAATCTGTATTGCGAACTTCACCAAACAACTACCGCTATTTACTAGAGAGTACCTGCAAGACGTAGGTTTATTAGATTTCAATGAGTTAAAGGTAATTATTAATCAACAAGTTGATATTTCTATTTTTATCCCAGAAATATTAGAACTTCCTATAACCGTTGCCAATGAGTTGAATGATGATTTTGAGGGTGGCTACGACTTTCATGATGATGATCTGAATGATATGGCTTATTTAAAACCTGACACTCCATAAGATAGGAAGTCTAGTCTGTGCAAGGGCATTGTCATACATACCCATAATCAATGGTCACGGGTATAGCACTCTTAATGCTCGGCTAACCCAGTGAAGCAATATTCTATTTTCTAATAGTATTTTTACTTTTTTGTGTTTTCCTTATTGATGCCTATCTTTTGAATCAGAATCAATGTGTCGGTATGTTGTTGCCATAGATGAATGACCTGCATCGTCTCCAAGGCCATCATTTTTCATGTTTTGATAATAATTATCAAAACATGTTTGAACAATCCTTCTAATGTTCCTAGTACTTGTTATTGGCCCTTTTCCTTTATTTTTGATGATTAGGGGAGTCTTTTCTAAAGTCTCCATGACCGGGGTTGGGCGTTCATCAGAGACTAATCTAATCAACTCGCATATCGCTAGTGCTCAGATAGAGACTGATTGCCTTATAGATAGCGATGACTTTTATGTGTTTAGTCAATAGCGTCATTGCTAATGCGCCAAAAGCAGAAGACAAGTTAGAAGCTAAGTATGAGATTGGTAAAGCATGCAATAAAGCCAGAGAGATCCTTTGTAGCGATGAAGCTTTTCTTGATTGGGTATGGTCAAACGTTATCGCTGAATGTTCAGCTGATATTGAAGAGGTGACGCCTAATACGTTAATTTCTTGGCGTTGCGTATTCCGGCGAACGTGAACACTGATTCCGGTTCATCGTGAACACCTAATCATTCAATGCATTGCCCGACCTCTTTTTTAACTTAAGTGTTCACCATGGGTCAAGTTGTTTAGTATTTTTCGCATCGATTCTCCCCGTAGTTTTATCCGATGAGAGTTATGCATTATTCGATCTAATATGGCATCTGCTAACGTGTTATCTCCTATCGTTTCATACCATTGTTCGGTGGGTAATTGGCTGATAATGATAACCGAGGCACATCCGTGACGGTCATCCATTATTTCCATCAGATCATTACGTTGGGCTGTGTTTAGTGGCTCTAGCCCCCAATCATCTAATATCAGCAGATCAGTTTTTGCTAGCATCTTAAGCACCTTCTGATACGTGCCGTCTGCTTTAGATTGTGCTAATTCAAGCATCAAGCGAGATATTCGGTAGTATCGTGTGCTAAAGCCCTTTAAGCAGGCCGTGTGGCCAAAGGCGCAGGCGATATAAGTTTTACCCGTGCCACAAGGTCCCGTTAGCAGTAGATTTTGCGCTTTGGTAAGCCAGTCACATTGTGCCAGAGAAGCCACTTGAGATTGCTGCAAGCCTCTCGGGTGCTGGTAGTCTATGTCTCTAAGGTTTGCGCCTAGCTTGAACTTTGCACTGCGGATCAGACGTTGTTGTTTTCGGTTATCGCGCTCTAACTTTTCGCTGTCGACGAGCAAATGTAATCGCTCGTTAAAAGATAGGCCCTCATAGGTTCCTGGCTGTTCTGATTGAGTTTGTAGCGCCATCGCCATGCCGCTAAGTTTCAGCTGGCGAAGCTGTGATAATGTCTGGTCGATCATCTTTACTCTCCTTAATGGAAGCTTTTAGGGCCGCGGATATTTTCATGGAATTGTGGAAGTGTTGAGTCAACACATTGCTTATCTCGTGGTAATTTGTCTTGGTTACTCAGTAAGATCGATTTGATGTTCTTCAATTTAACGAGTGATTGTTCATTCGCGATGGCACAAGCGGCATTGAGCCGGCTTGTTGGATAGGATTTGGTTAAGTTCAGCAGCCCTAAGCACACACGGTAGGCGAGTTCTGGATGAGGCTTTCTGTCGAGCTGATCGGCAACCCAGATTAATGTATCTGGACCAATATCTTTCGCCCAGTTCTTTAGCCTGCCGGGGCTCCATTGCAGATGTTTGGCGTGTTTTGTCGGCATATGCCCAGGTTCGGTGGTCGTGCCTGGATAATGCTTTCTAACGTGGGTCGCCAGCAGGTGTGTTTTGAAGTAAATCTGTATTAACTTATCACTGGCATGACACTCAATTTTCTCGCCAACTAGATGATGCGGCACCGAGTATAGATGCTGATCGTATTGGATGTGATAATCGATGTTGACCTTGGCCATTTTAATATCGACGTACTGATAGGGATTTACAGGCAGTGCTTTTAATAAGGGTTGATCGAGTTGCTTGAACCACTGCTGCCGATTACCGGGTAACTGCTTAAATGGCTTTGAGTTAACCTCGGTGAGTAACGACGCGATGCACCTATTAAGCTCCGCTAGCGAGAAGAAGGTGTGGTGACGCAACCGAGCTAATATCCAACGTTCAATGATTTGAACGCCGACTTCAGCTTTGGATTTATCCTTGGGCTTGTAGGGTCTAGCAGGCACAACAGCAACACTGTAGTGCTCAGCAAGTTGCTGATAACTTGGGTTTAACTCAGGCTCATAACGACAAGATCGGCTAACGGCACTGCGAAGGTTGTCAGGAACCACCATGATAGGCGTGCCGCCTAAAAACTCAAAGGTGCGGACATGACTGGCCAACCAATCCGGTAGACTCTGGCTCCATGTAGCCTCGGCATAGGTATAATTTGAGGCACCAAGCACGGCAACAAAGATCTGAGCAAACCGGATTTCACCCGTTGATGGCGACACCACTGGCATCGTTTGACCAGCATAATCGACGAATAACTTGTCGCCTGCTTTATGTGTCTGGCGCATCGAGCGCTTTTTCTTCTTAGCCCAACTGAGGTAGCGATCGCAGAACTGTGAGTAGCTTAAACAACGATTTGGATACTGCTGACAGTATTCTTCCCAGAGCAATCGCTTAGTCATCCCTTTCCCTTTTAGCTCCTGGCTCAACGTGGGCCAGTCGGGTATCTGAAAACGCTTGGATGCTCGAGTATCAGCTTTGGGATAAAAGAGCCGAGCTAACTCGGTGTCGTCTAGTTCTTTAGGTAACGGCCAAGAAAGGCTTAGCTGGCTAGCCTTGGTGAGTAATTTTTGGATGGCACCAACACTAACTTTTGTACTGGCATTGATTTGGCGAACACTGAGTTGTGCATCTAAACGCAGCCTTAAAACATCTCTGATTTTACGCATTGTGATCCTCTTTGTAGCCATAACCCTTCCTTAATCGTTAAAAGGGTAAATATGGCATTGAAAGATATTAATAATCAATGCATTGAAATGATTCCGGTTCATGGTGAACACTGATTCCGGAAATTAGGGTAAAAGTGTTCACGATAAAACCAGAATCACTGTTCACGATAAACCAGAATGGGTGTTCACGATGCGCCGGATTGGGTGTTCATGTTAGGCCGGAATATGCAGGCGTATGCTGGCTAAATTTGACACATTAGAGCAATGTGAAATAGTTGGTTTTACGCATATTTCTAAGTTACTGCTCGATAAAAATGCAGCCATGAAAGCACAAGTGTTAGAGATTATTGCCAATAACGACCCAGAAACGGCTAAGAAATTAATCAAGAAGGTACTTAAACCGACTATTGATTTCACGCCAATTGTTGCTGACACAAAGAGTCTTGCTGATACCGTTGAAAAAGCTGATAAGTTATCAAAAGATGCACTAGTGGCTTTAGTTAAAGCAATGCATCAACAAATGACTAAGTAATAAATAACGCGTTAATGAATTAGTTAGATTTTTACCCACGCTTGTTGTTAGTAACTGACAACAGTAACTAAAGCCCGGCATTTACTGCTGGGTTTATATTTTAGCGGGTAATTGGCTTAGTTACGGTTTGAGATGGGCGCTAATATCCGTATAAATATCAAGTGGATTGTTATGAGTGTTCTATTTTCAAAAAGTAATGATCACTTCAAGGCGAAGTGATCATTAATAGGGCTACATTACATCATTCGATTTACTGTGCTTTATTAATCACCAACATATGTCATGTTTAATGAAATTTTTGGAATTTTATCAGCGTATAGATTGCTTGGCACTAGCGTAATCCCCACAACATCGTCAAGGATAACTGTGGCACCAATATCAAACGCTAAAATAACACCATTATTATCAACTTGACAATTGTTTGACATGTGAGGAGGCGCTAACGCTCCTTGATTAAATTCACTCTTAATGCGTACAAACCTCTGGCCGCCATAAACTGCTGTAATATCCTCACAAGTAACCGCGTAATCTGCAGGATAATCAAATAAATTTAATTCGACATGATAGCCACTTTGAGCCGTTAATTGGCTAATTGAATAACCTACTTTAATATTTAATGGCTCACTCACTTGTTCATTTGAACCAGATGCCGTAATCACTCTAGTAACATGTTGGGAAATATTGCCAAAACATTGCTCAACATCGTTTGAACACGGAGCATCTGAATAGAGATCTAGTCCTTTAATATCTTCATGGGCCGTGTACATTTCGACCGTTCTTATTTGATCGTTAACTTTTGAACTGTCTATTTTGACTAATAACTTGTCTTCATTGCTAAAGGATTCAGATAATGTCTTTAGATGAGAAAATGTCATACTACCACCGTCATCTAGCGTAACCACAACGACATCATCACCGTCTTCTACGTAGGTGCCTAAATACGTTCGTTCAGCATCGCCAGGGTAACAACGGGCTGTATTAGCGTCAGAGTAATCACCATAAAAAGCCTGGCCGTCGATAAACTGCCAGCTATGGCATTGAGCAAGAGCCTCCGTTGGTCCGTAAAAACTAGCAATGAACTCAACATCTGAGATAAAGAGAGTTGGACCAACAAGAACATTGGTTGATGGTTCTACTGATACGCCAGCTTCAATGATGGGTAAGTCTATCCATGCATCAACCCAAGCATCATTATCGTCACCATGTTTATCATCAATGGCAGAGAAGTATAAGCGACCTGTTTTATCATTATAAGTATTATGGGCAGAGCCACCAAAATATGCGATGTAATCATCAATAACAACTTTTACGCCATCAGAGTAAAGCACTCGCGATGTAACGCTCAGACTATCGCCTTCGGGATCAGTGAACAACTCGCTTAGATCAATGGTGAAATTAAAATCTACGCCTGCTTGAATCTTCCATTCATTAGCCTGAGCTTGAATCTCTGCAAGTTTAGCGCTATTAACCAGTGGTTTTTGATTAATTACTGCATTGTTTATTTCAAGAGTAAATGTTGCAACTACCTGACCTACCTCACTATCATTGGCATCAACATCTACGCCCTCGACTGCAATAGTAAGAACGCCAGATTTTAAGATTTCATTGCTATTGAATAAACTCTCTGCATCCGATATATCAGCAGTAAACCCAAACTCAGTTAATTGCTTTAATGTCTCACTCGTTAAACGGGTTACTATGTTGTGTTGGTCGTTATCTTTATCAGTAAATAATTGGTTTGTTGGGATTACGATCATACCAGCAGCATCAGATGTGAGGTTTTGAGGTAGACTTTTGACGATCATGGCATAAATGCTAGGATCTATTTTTAGCTTATTGTTTATGACGCTTACTGTCGTGTCATCTCCATCTACTATAGCCACGACATCATTATCCCTAATGTCGAGCGCTGTATCGTTAACAATAGCGGTAACTAAGTCGGCGGCTTCTTTAGCCATCTGCATTGGTTTGTTTTTATACTGTGTTAAATTTTTCGCTTTTGATGCGGCAAGGATTTGTGCTGTTTTGTGCAATCTCGCATCAGAATCATTGGTGAGGGATTGAGCAACGAAATCGCGATACAACTCTAACGAATCATCATTTAGTGATACTTTAACCGCTGCAATAGCCTCGATTTCAGTTTTAGATCCGTTAGCCATTTCAAGGACAACTAAATCAGTAATAGGAGAGATCACCGACGATGAAACAGGTGCACTGTAAACAACATCAGCAGCAACAGACTGGTTTGGGAAATCTTGGTCCACCGTATAAATACCGCTATACAAGGTTGAATCATACAGGGTTAGGGCATCACTTAATGGACCATTTTGCGTAATCGTTGCAACAGAAATAAAGCCTTCTGTCGGCTTACCAATTAAGATCTTACCTTGTTCATTGGTTAAGCCGAAAATGGTATCGTCATTGACATTAAAACTACCATCTTTATTCACATCATGAAAAACAAGCGCATTTTTTAAATACCCATCAAAAGCTGTAATTTCAACGTTATTTCCAACTTCAGTATCTGAACTCCCACAGCCAACGAGCGTGCCCATGAGCAACATACTTAAATAACTTAGTCTTGGCATTATAATCCTTTATTACATTATATTAATTTAACTTACATTACATACTGTAACAGTTGTAAATTAAATCAACAACTTATGATATTTTAAGATGACGTAGATCAACATCTCATATTTATTCTCGCCTATTATATTAAAAATCGCTTATCGGATGAATAAATGCTCGGGAAGTCCGTGCAATTATATTGTGATTATATTTCAGGTTAACGAGAGCATCAAAAAATAGGTTTTATCCTCAATAGCAGACAGCAGAACCTAAAGCCTTCATTTACTGCTGGGCTTATTTTTAGCGATCAGTTGGCTTAGTTACGGTTTCAGCAGAGAGTTGTTTTCAGGGAAAGGCTTTATTAACTGGGCTTTATTTGAGCACTAATAAGCTAGTTTCGTGCGGTAAATTAGCTTAAGCATTAGCTATGAATTGATAATACAGACTAAATAATTGTCGATTGCAAACGTTTATATTTTCAACAGCCCTATAAATGAGCTAGGCGTCAAATAGGGTACGATTTCAGCGGTATTGATTCATAGGTCAATTCGACATGACGAAAAGAAAACTAATTTATCTTGGTTCTTTACGTTATGCATCTGCAGACAACGCAGGGCAGCATATTGATTACAAGGGGTAACAACGTTACATGAAGTCGCCACTTGAGTACTTAATAGAGTCGCTAAATCAAACGTCGTTAGGGAATAAGATTTTTTTTGAAGTAGCATAACGAGCCTTCGAGTTTATCTTAGGTAATTTACATTATAGGGAAGGGGAAAAAGGATGGCATTAGAAAAAACAGATGTAGAGGTTAAGTTATCTGAGATAATAGAAGAATTAGATGGAGGGTATGATATATCTTCAATCGAGTCAGGAACGCTAATCAAGGATATTAAGCTTGACTCATTAGATGTAGTAACCTTACTTTTTGAGATAGAGGACTTTTTTAATATAAAGTTAGAAGATTCAGATGATCTTAATGAGCGTATGAATTTGGGTACTATTGGTGATTTGTCTACCAGAATTTTAGAAGAAATAGAGCTTCAAACAGAAAACATAGGTACCCCAGTATGAGAATTGCAATTACAGGAGTAGGTTGTATTACTTCTATTGGGCTGAATTTTGAAGAGTTTAGTAATAACCTAATCGAAGGTGTGGATGGTATTGCAGCGATTACCCATTTTGATACAGAAACTGTCAGCCGAAAATTTGCAGCAGAAGTTAAAAACTACCATTCAGAAGATCATTTTCACGTAAAAAAACAATTACCATATATGGATCGGTTTGCGGAATTTTCAGTTGTTAGTGCACGTGAAGCTGTTAAAGATGCAGGTCTAACTGGAGACCCGTGTCTCAAAGATGCATCCATCTGCTTTGGTACTGGAGTTGGTGGTTTAACCACTATGGAGGAATCGTATAAATTTTTGTTTCAAAAAGAAGAAGCACGCTTTCCACCTTTTACCTTACCTAAAGGGTTGGGCAGTGCTGCTGCAAGTCAAATTAGTCTTGAACTCGGCATAAAGGGCCCAACTATTGGTACTAATAGTGCTTGTGCGTCTTCGAGCCATGCCATGATCATTGGTGCAATGCTATTGCAAACAGGGCAAACGAAAATTGCTTTATGTGGTGGTTCAGAAGCTTCGCTTACATTAGGAGGCATAAAAGTATGGGAAGCTTTACGTGTTTTGTCTAAAGAGAAATGCCAACCTTTTTCTGCAGGAAGAGGGGGGGTTATTTTAGGGGAAGGAAGTGGGGCTCTTGTGTTAGAAGACTTTGATCATGCCATTAATCGAGGCGCAAAAATACACGCTGAACTTGTTGGGTTTGGAATGAGTTCTGATGCTTATCATATAGTTGCTCCTTGTATAAATGGTATGGAAAAAGCGATGACGAGTGCATTGCTTAGTGCAAAAATCACACCTGAAGATATCCAATACATTAATGCTCATGGCTCAGGCACATTGCAGAATGATTCTGTTGAAACAGCGGCAATTCGCAGTGTATTTGGAGATCATGCGAATAAGCTCGCTGTATCTTCAACCAAATCAATGCATGGTCATGTTTTGGGCGCAGGAAGTGCTGTTGAGGCAGCGGCTTGTATCGTAGCACTTAAGAATCAAGTTGCTCCACCAACAATTAATTTTGTGCCTGGAGATCCTTTGTGTGATCTCGATTATGTTGCCAATGTTTCTAGAAGCATGCCTATTGAGTATGTTATGAGCAATTCTTTCGCATTTGGCGGATTAAATGCCAGTTTAATTTTTAGAAAAACAACATAACGAAAGACAACAAACTTAATGATTCGGTCCTGCTTATCAATAAAGCACTTAACTTATCGAAAGGTTATTGTATTTTCCTGACTCTAAGTTTAAAGCCCCATCATTAGGGGGGAGCTTAAATTGGCGTTGCCTTTTACGTGTTTGAATGAAATGTCGTCATGGATCGCATATAAAACACAAAATTAATATCACTTTGTTTGGGTAACTAAGTATGGTTATTAGGCCCTTACTGGTGATCTTGGACTGAAAACACGTAAGTTAATCAGGCAAACTTTTGAGTATCTGGAAGTTGAAATTTAACGAAGAGCTGTAAGCAACCATTATGGTCACCTTTGGTCTTGGTACCACCCAATTGATTCGTGTCAGTGATAATAAATGAATCAAAGGACTACGACCAAATTACTTCAATAGCTCCCGAGTTTCAACAAAAGATACTAGGGCCAATATTTTTGAGCAGAAGGTTATTTATGTGTAAGTACCGGACTTGCGGGCAGACCCCAAATATCCCACGGCATTGAGTCGGTGGTTGTTTAGTCTTTACAGAAAAGAAAACTGAAAACGACAATACACAATTTAGTTACATTAGAATTTGTAACCCCAATTTACCATTAAAGGAATTTATTGAATGGCAAACCGTTCAGGTAATATTGACTTCGCCCCAGTCAAAGGTCAACTAAATAATATTAAACAAAGACAGAGCTCGAAAATAAACCCTACACGTCAATTTATGTTAAGTCATTTAGGTTACGATCATTTGATTTGTCAAGCTAATGGATCTACTTTGACTGATGAAAATGGCATTGAATACACAGACTTTATTTCTCAATACGGCGCATTACCGTTTGGGCATAATCCAAATTTTCTGATAAAAAGAATCTCCACATTTTTTAGTGAAAATGAACCCAGTTTAGTACAACCATTAATCGCTCCTGAAGCTGAGGAGTTGGGCCGTCGACTTATACAATTATCTCCCCTAGATGATGGTTTCTGTACTTTTTGTAATAGTGGTGCTGAAGCCGTAGAAGCTGCAATAAAGCTAGCACGTTCTTTTACTGGTAGAAAGCATATCGTCGCTACAACTACTGGCTTTCATGGTAAAACTCTAGGGGCATCCTCAGCCACTGGGAATAAACAATATAGTGAACCATTTCATATTGATACAAGTGAATTTTCTCATGTTGAAATAGATAATCTAGAACAAATCCGAACTGTTTTAAGCGAACAAAAAACGGCAGCCGTCATTCTTGAATTAGTTCAGGGAGAGGGTGGAATGCAAGTGTTGAGTAATAACTACCTAAATAATGTTTCATTACTGTGTAAAACGTTCGGTACTTTATTAATTATTGACGAAGTTCAAACGGGAATAGGACGTTTAGGCAGCCTTTTCGGACTAAGTTTATACCCTGAAGTAAACGCAGACATTATTTGTTTAGCTAAAGCTTTGGGAGGAGGACTTGTGTCCTTAGGCGCAATTTTATCGAAAAGCGAAGTATGGACTGATGACTTTGGAATGTACCATAGCTCTACTTTTGCAAACAATAATTTTAGTTGTGCCATCGGAAATAGCGTTTTAACAGAACTTCTATCTGATGAGCTAAGAATTATCAATAATGTTAACGCCATGAGTTCTTATTTATCAAATGAACTTGAACGCATCGTTTATAACTATAGTGAAGTGTTTGAATGCGTTAATGGAACAGGTTTAATGCTAGGACTGAAGCTTAAAGCATGGCCTGAAGAACATAGCTATTTTTTTGGTGTTACAAATTTTCATGGCTTAGTTGTCCCTATTGTGTGTAGTTATTTGATGAACAAACACCATATTATTACAGCACCAGTTTTCAATCATGCAAGTGTTCTAAGAATTGAGCCGAATTTGACTGTATCTAAGAAGCAGATAGACAAATTTATTTTTTCTTTAGAAGATGTCGGAGAAATTATAACTAATAAAAAATTCGCGACATTGTGTTCATCAATGGTTGGTCTTAATAATGTAGACGTTAGTTATGCAGAAAAAAATATACCGCAAGATCCCATTTTACCTTCTAAGCCATTAGATGGTCAGTGTTTAGGACGATTTGCTTTTTTTATTCACCCCACCACCAATGAAGATTGCATTGATATAATGCCTCAAGCAATACGAAACCTTTCTCCAGAACATATAGTCAAGTGGGAGAGCTGGATGAACTCATGGACGAGTAAACATTACGATCCGGCTCCAGTGCTAAAGATTCCAGCGGTTATTAATGCTCAAGGAGACTATGTTGAAGGCTGGTTAATTAGTTGCCCATTAACACCAGAAAAAATGATGCGTCTTAGAAAAAAAGACAGAGAAGAATTGATTAGAAAATATTTCGCTATAGCAGAATCAATAGGGGTAGATAGAGTTGGTTTAGGGGCTTTTACATCAATAATTACTTATGGCGGAACACGATTACCTGAGCATACTACACCCGTTACAACCGGGAATAGTCTAACGGGTATGGTAAGTGCTAAAGGTGCCATTGCCGCAACATTTAACCGTTGGGGTTCTTGTGATGATAAATGCTTAGCTGTTGTTGGTGCTGCTGGCGCTGTTGGACGAGTTTCCGTTATTGAAGCATCGAGATATTTTGGTTGTATTATTTTATTTGGGAATCCAAGTAATCCTACTGCATTAGATGGCTTACAAGAAGTTAGAGGTGAAATACTCTGGCGAGCTTTAGATGATAAAGCAAACGGTATTAATAATGCCATTTATGATCGGTTAATTGAAGAAATCGGATCGGTATTAGACACCACTATTAGACAATTTTTGCAGCACGCCTGCGAAAAAAACTATATCGACTTAGCTGATTATATTCAATCAAAGCATTCATTGGCACTTGAAAGCGTGATTGCAATATCGGTTTCTCTTGAGAACGACCTTCCTAAATGTGACACGATTATTTCAGCGACTTCTAATGGTAAGAACTTCATTGAAAGTGAGTTTATCGCGCTTAACTCAGTCGTGTGCGATGCTGCAAGACCTCCTGATTTTTCCAGTTCATTATCAATTGATAGGCCTGATATTCATTCATTTGAAGGAGGTTTGGTCAAGTTGCCACACCCAATAGCATTTGGGAAGCCAAACATATTAGGGTTTGATTCAACGGTAAATTTAGCTTGCTTATCTGAAACCATTGTACTTGCAATGAGTAAAGCTGAAGGTGATTTTAGTTTAGGAAAGCAACTTAGCATTATTCAAGCAAGAGAAATCTACAAAACAGCTTGTGAATTTGGCTTTAATTTACCTGATTGTTGTTCCAGCAGTGTGCTAGCGAACGATGTTATAAACAGCAATTAACAATTATTATCGAGTAAATATCGTTGATAAAATCAGACAATAACGGCTGTTTTTATCAACGACTTTTTATGTGTTTATTTTAGGACAAGAACATTGAACATTAACTGGACTAACATGCTATTTTCCCGCCCTTTCTCTGTTTTGCTCGTAGGAATACTATTTGTAGCGATATCAGGAATAGGGGCTAATAATCTGTATTTTAGAGGGGACTATAAAGTGTTTTTTGAAGATGATTTTCAAAAACTAATTGAGCATGAAAAAATGCAAACGGATTTTGGAGTAAATGATAACATCATTATCGTTTTTGCCCCCAAAGATAAAAATATTTTCACTAAAGATAATCTTGGTATTATCAAGGAATTAACAGATGAATCTTGGCAAATACCTTATTCGTATCGAGTAGATTCGATCACTAATTATCAACACTCCAAGTCTGATGGTGAAGATCTGATTGTTGGTGATTTAGTCTATTCTCTTTCAAATATTAATGCTCAATTTTTGAAAGACGTTAAGGCAATAGCTATCAACGATCCGATTTTGTTAAACCGGTTAGTTTCTAAAGAAGGACATGTCGCACTAGTCAATATAACCGTTGATATACCTAATGAAGATAAAAGTAATAAAATATTTGAAGTGATAAACTTTGTACGATCTATTACTGATAATTTAAAACTGAAATATCCAGATACCCAATTTTATCACGCCGGTATTGTTGCAATGGATTATTATGTTCTAACAGAAACTAAAAAAGATACTTTTACATTAATACCGATAATGTCATTTGTCATAGTGGTGTTTTTAATCATACTTTTAAAGTCGGTATTCGCCACATTTTCAACCTCATGTATTGTTGCTTCCGTGCTAGTTTCGACAATGGGAATAGCGGGTTGGTTAGGATATTTCTTAAGTACAGCATCAGTGAATGCACCTGTAATAATTATGACTGTAGTCGTCGCTGATTGTGTTCATTTAATCTCGTCAATGATGTTTGCACTAAATAAAGGGAGTAATAAAAAAGATGCCATTACCTATTCTTTAAAGTTAAATATTTTACCAATACTTATTACAAGTTTGACAACGGCAGTTGGTTTTTTGACGTTAAACTTTTCTGAGGTCCCTGTTCTTCAAGATTTAGGGAATATTACGGCTATAGGTGTTATGTTAGCTTTCATTTTTTCGATAACATTACTCCCTACATTATTATTTATCCTACCTATTAAGACCGTTAATACTCAGCCTAACACCTTCAATGGAATTGCAACTTGGGTAATTAAAAATCATAGAAAGTTATTACCGCTTACACTCGTAATCATCGTTATTTCTTGCTACCTACTGTCGTTTAACAAAATAAACGATCAAACAACAAAGTACTTTTCAAAAGGCCATGAATTTAGAGAAGCAACAGACTTTATACAGAACAATATTTCAGGAATGTCACAAATTGATTTTGCTCTTGATAGTGGGATTTCAAACGGTATTAATAATCCTGAAGTATTAGGTAAAATTGAAAAGTTCAGTGCTTGGTTAAGAGAGCAACCCGAGGTGGACAGTGTTTCGACTATTTCGGATATTCTTAAAAAGCTGAATATGAATATGAATGGAGATGACATAAACCACTATCAACTGCCTGACAGTAAGGAATTAATTGCTCAATATATGTTGTTATATGAAATGTCATTACCTTACGGATTAGGCCTGACTAACCAGATAGATATGGATCGTTCGACCGTTAAAATTGTTGCTACATTAAAAAACTTGGGTAGTAAAGAGTTTACCGAATTTGAAGGAAGGGCAATTAGTTGGGTAAATAAGCACACTAAAGGGTTAAGGTTGACTGCCGCCAGTCCCGCATTAATGTTTGCTCATATTGGCGAGCTAAATATGAAAAGTATGTTAAAAAACACCCCTTTAGCATTACTATTAATATCTATGTTACTTGTTTTTGCATTGAAGTCATGGAAGATGGGATGTATTAGTATATTACCTAATCTTTTGCCTGTCATGATGGGCTTTGGAGTATGGGGGCTGTATTCAGGTGAAATAAACCTCGCATTATCCGTTGTTTCCACAATGACTCTAGGCATTATTGTTGACGATACTGTACATTTTTTATTGAAGTATAACTATGCGCGTAACTCAATGAATTTGTTGCCGGAAGCATCAATAAAGTTTGCCTTCGAACAAGTTGGTCAGGCTCTATTGACTACTACTGTTGTATTATCTTCTGGATTTATGGTGCTATTTTCATCGTCATTTCGATTAAGTTCAGATATGGGCTTGTTAACTGCACTCATTATAATTTTCGCGCTGGTTGTTGACTTCTTATTGCTGCCCGCATTTTTACTGTACTTTGATAAGAGAAATATTGTTACAGAAAAATAATATATATTTGGTTTGTTATTATTTATCTTCAATAAGATAACTTTTTATTCAGCTTACGTTGATTTTTTTAATACAACTCATGCATTAAATTTAAGGTAATAAATGGAAATTATAAACTCTAAACAATCAGATTGTGAATTTATCATTAAAACACTATGCAAATCATTCAATGATGATCCTGTTGTAAATTGGTTTATTAGACAAGATTTATATAGGGATGATGCTATTCGGGAGTTTTTTGAAAAATCATTACTAGTAATGGCTTTACCATACAAAAAAGTTCATCACATAACTGAATATGAGGGAGTAGTGCTTCCTGTACCATCAGAAAGCTGGGCCATAGGGCTTTTCAAGCAATTGAGGTTTTTTAGCTCTATTTGCAGAGTTTCAGGAATAAAGCAATTACCTAAAGTGATTAACGGGTTATATCAAATGAATAAAGTACATATCACAAGACCACATATGTACCTGTTATTTATTGGTGTTAACCCGAACGCACAAGGAAAAGGAGTTGGCAGTAACTTGCTTTCTAATATGATTGAAGAATGCGACCAACAGGGTTTACCTATATATCTAGAGAATAGTAATCCGGATAACGAATTATTTTATCAACGTTTTGGATTTGTGATAATTCATGAGATTAAACTTGGTAGAAATGCCCCACGATTGACAGCTATGGTTAGAGAACCAAATAACCGAAAAATAATGAATGTTAGCAGTGGCCTATAAATTTGGTCAGCCAAAATAATGGAGAAAATACATGTTAAACAGGTCTATAACGACCCTAGTTCTCACCGCTGCACTGACCTTAGTCAGTCAGGTTGTTGCGGCACAAACAGCTGAAGAAAAAGGGCTGGAAATATCGCAACAAGTAAAGCTAAACGACTTAGGCTGGATTGATTCTACCGCCGACATGCTAATGATTTTACGAAATAATCAAGGTCAAAAAAGCATTCGGAAAATTAAGATGAAGTCATTAGAACAGCTTAACGATGGTGATAAAAGTCTAATCATTTTCAACAAACCAAAAGATGTTAAGGGAACCACTTTTTTGACTTTTTCCCACCCCAAGGCCAACGACGATCAATGGTTATACTTACCCGCTTTAAAACGCGTAAAACGCATATCTTCGCGTAACAAATCAGGCCCATTTATGGGATCAGAGTTTGCCTTTGAAGATCTAAGCTCTTTTGAAGTTGAAAAATATAGCTATAAATATGTTGGCGACGAGTCGCTTAATAGTGTGGCGACATTTAAAGTGGAGCAATATCCGCGGGGTGAAAATTCGGGTTATACCAAACGCATCGTCTGGATTGACAAGCAAGCGCATCGCATCCAGAAAATAGAATTTTACGATCGAAAAAATAGCCTGTTAAAAAACCTAAGTTACGTAGGTTATAAACAGTATTTATCGAAATTCTGGCGCGCTGATAGCATGGTAATGGTTAACCACCAAACCGGAAAAAGTACAGAATTGAAATGGACAAACTATGCCTTTAAAACTGGTTTGAAAAACAGCGATTTTAGTCGTAACGCACTAAAAAGAGCACGTTAATGATCAACGCTAAATACACTATCGTGTTAGCTGCATTAGCCATACTACTGAATTTAAACATTTAGTCGATATGATTAAGGCATCGGTAAGGGTTGGATTACTGATAACTTGATGCCAGCCTTTCACTGGTACTTTACTATCAATTGATAATACAGACTAAATAATTGTCGCTTGAACTCGTTTATTTCTTTAACAGCCCTATAAATGACCGAGGCGTCAAATGGGGTACGATTTCAGCGATATTGATTGATAGGTAGATTCGACATGACGAAAAGAAAACTAGTTTATATTGGCTCTTTACGCAATGCTGCTGCAGACAAAGCAGGGCAGCATATTGATTACAAGGGACAGCAACGGTACATGAAGTCGCCACTTGAGTATTTAGTGGAATCGCTAAATCAAACGTCGTTAGGAGACGAGTATTCTTTAGAAGGTATCATTTTTGACGACGATGAAAACTTAGCTACCGATTGTGAAAAGATCCAAGATTATGGATTTTCTCCTCAACAAGACAAAAACTGGTTTTATCCTCTCGATTTAAAGGTTCAAGGAAAACTACTTGCAGAAATAACCTACTCAGTGCCGTCGTCGTATCGACGTTTTCCGATGGATGCGCCGCAGCGTATTAGTGGGAAAAGTGATTTTGAAATGCGTTTGCAAGATAAACTCATTGAATTAAAGGCCGATGTCGTGCTGTTGGATGGCCTGCTTATTATACTTGATGAGCTGATCCGCCCTGGCAGCCTATTTTGTCGAAAAGTTGTCAATATTCATCCCGGGATCACCAGATTAGAGTCGCCTTATGAACGTCGTGGCGCCTATGGAACATTAGACTCGTTGTATGGTGCTCGCGGTAAAAAAGTTATCAATTGGAATACCATGGAAACAACGCCAGTGGACACTCTATTAAAAACCGGAGCGTCGTTCCATTATGTCGATAATGGGATTGATTCAGGCGAAGTGATCGTTGATGTACTCAAAACTGACATTGAACCAGAAGATACTATCTTAGAATTACGATGGAATAATTTTAATCTCAGTTTATTTCCTGCTATTGAGCAGGGCTTGTTATTTCTTGCTAACAAAGAGAAAAATAAACAACTTGAAACTGAAATAGCCTAATTTTTAGCAAATGAGATAAAAAACCGATGATTGCAATCATCGGTTTTTTATGCCTTTTAGCGATGATTTAATACGATTTTCAAATCGATAAAATGGTTTTAAATTCTGAAATAAAGACTTAGCGGCAACCAAAAAAGGCGCATCAGCTCTTAACTGATACGCTTTATAGTCTGACCTTTGCTGTTATTTTTATTGGTTATACCAGGGCAAAGGGGAATTAGACCAATGGGGAGTTATCCCATCGATTTACAACAATGACTCAATGCATCACGCACCATAAAATTAACTAAGGTCTTGGAAACGCCAAGTTCCAGGGCAATATCTTTTTGTGCAACGCCGTAGATTCTATGTTGTTCAAATACATAACGGGTTCTTGCGGGTAATTGTGCCAATGCAACATCTAGTTGACTCAACGCTTGGCTGTCATTATGTATTACTTCAGGAGATGATTTATCGATTGCGACATCAGCTTCTTTAAACACGAAAGTTTTATTGATCAGAGTCTGCTTGCGATGATGATCGATCGATAAATTACGCACGATTTGGAAAATATAGCTAAGTTGTGCCTTCGGTGAAGAGGTCGCTTTTGGCGTAGAAGGCAATCTAAAGAATGTTTCTTGAACTATATCTTCGGCGTATGAGTAACACCCGGTGAGACGAACAGCGAACCTAGTGAGATTAAGAATATTCTTCTCATATACTTGTAATAAAGGGGTTTCATAGGTGCAAGTAGTGTCCGTTTCCAACATGTGCGTCTTCCTTTTTCAAATAATGAATGCCTTGAATCTGTCGCGTATACTAATACCAATGATAACTATTATCAACAACGAATTTTGTATATCTCAGATTAATCAATGAGATATAAAATATTTGTTTATATTTGTTTAATTTACCCCATCTCATGCCGTTTGAAATATGGTTATTAGGGCGTTTTATTTCATTTGTTAGCCCGTTTAATACTCGTCATTTTTTTGTTTCCTAATTGATTAATTATTTATCCAGCTCATCCGTTTCTACTGTATCGGTATTAATAATTAAGCAATTTTATTTGCCCTTCAGTTTATGAGTTGCGTGACATAACGAACACTTGAATCTGATGGATTTTTATTTACTTCAATGATGTTGAATACTTCAAAATAGTGATGAATGTAAGCGAGTATATATAATGAATGAATCTGAACGCTCAAGTACCTTAGTCCATTTATTGCAACAACGTGCAATGGCGGAACCTGATAAATTAGCATTACGTTTTCTCAGTAAAGAAGAACATAACAATGAAACGATTAGTTATGGCGAATTGGACCGTCGCGCCCGTGCGATAGCGGTTAAATTACAACAACAAACAGACCCTGGTGATAGAGCTATTCTACTATTTCCAAGTGGCTTAGATTATGTGGCTGCCTTTTATGGTTGCTTGTATGCTGGGGTTATTGCGGTACCCGCATATCCACCTGAGTCAACTCGCCAACAACATCAAGAACGATTGTTGTCTATTATTGCTGATGCTAAACCTCGTGTATTACTCACCTGTACATTTTTATATGAACCTCTCTCACAGGTCATCAAGCAATTGTCTTTTGGTGAAGGTCTGGGGGTATTCCCCCAATTGTTATGTGTGGACGCGTTAGACAACAATGATATTGAAAATTGGCAAGCACCTGAAATACAGCTCAGCGATATTGCTTTTTTACAATATACATCGGGCTCTACTTCTACCCCTAAAGGGGTGCAAGTTAGTCATCATAATTTAACTGTTAATTCAGAGTTAATTCGTAAAGGTTTCGGCATTGGCGCTAACGACGTTATTGTTAGTTGGTTGCCGCTTTATCATGACATGGGCTTGATTGGTTGCTTATTACAATCGATCTATAGTGGTGTTTTATGTGTACTGATGTCATCGCGTTATTTTCTTGAGCGCCCAGTGCGTTGGTTAGAAGCTATTAGTAAATATAAAGGGAC
The DNA here is from genome assembly GCA_013214945.1 of Gammaproteobacteria bacterium. Lineage (NCBI taxonomy): Bacteria > Pseudomonadati > Pseudomonadota > Gammaproteobacteria > Gammaproteobacteria bacterium. Next base: position 24,050 of record JABSRT010000003.1, on the reverse strand, counting down.
GATTAGTGGTGGTCCTGATTTTGCCTATCGTTTATGTAGCGAGCGAATAGCAGAATCTAAACTAGAAAGTTTAGATTTGAGTAGTTGGAAAATAGCATTTTCTGGCTCAGAGCCGATTAGACAAGATAGTTTAGATATCTTTAGCGCTAAGTTTTCAGACTGTGGTTTTAACCAAAGCCAGATCTTTTCTTGTTATGGTTTGGCCGAAGCAACACTGTTTGTTACTGGTAGTGTTCGAAATCAAGGAATTAAAGCATTACATCTCGATGGTGAGGCTTTATCGAAAAATAAAGCCCAACTGGTTACCCAGGACAGTACGGTTAAAAGCACGGTCATGAGCTGTGGCTTTAGCCAACCTGGCCATGCTATTCGTATTGTTGAACCTAATAGTGCGCAAGTATTGAATGATAATGCCATTGGGGAAATTTGGGCGACAGGCCCTAGTATTGCACGGGGATATTGGCGTAACCCACAAGCGACAGCACAATCGTTTGTTGAGTCAGATGGTTGTACTTGGTTACGTACCGGTGATTTAGGTTTTGTACGCGATCAGGAGTTGTTTGTCACCGGACGCCTCAAAGACATGCTCATTATACGAGGGCAGAACCTATACCCGCAAGATATTGAACGTGTTGTTGAAGATGAAGTAGAAGTTGTACGTAAAGGCCGAGTCGCCGCGTATACGATAAATGTTGATGGTAAAGACCGGATTGGTATTGCTGCTGAAGTAGGAAAAAAATTACAAAAGTTGGTACCGGCAGAGTTATTGATCAAAAGCATTCGCGAAGTGGTTGCTGACATTTTTCAGGAAGCACCTCAACAAGTTGCCTTATTAAACCCTGGTTCGTTACCTAAAACATCGAGTGGGAAATTACAGCGTTCGGCCTGTCGCCAAGGGATTGACGATGGCAGTATTGAAGCTTATGCGATGTTTCCGGCGCAAGACATAACAGCTGCTGGCAACACCGAGCAAGTATCAGAACTAACACCGGAACTAACTTCGACGATAACCGACGATATTAGTGAAATTTGGCGCGAAGCTTTACAAATAGATCAGATAACGCCAGCAGATCATTTTTTCCTCGCTGGTGGTAATTCGGTCTTAGCGGTGCAAGTTATTGCTAAATGTCGGGAATGTTTTAATACGGCCATTGATTTGCGCGTGATCTTTGACGCGCCAGTGTTGGCTGCATTTGTGGCGGCGATAGAAAAAATCATTGCTAACCCAAGCGTTGCGACCGACAACACGCTGTCAATGGTGGTGCAGTCAAGAGAGCAAGGCTTGCCTTTATCTTCTGCGCAAAGCCGATTATGGTTCCTGTGGCAGCTTGAACCACAAAGTACTGCTTATAATATTCCTGCTGGTTTGCACTTAAAAGGTGAAATAAATCAAACCGCATTAAATGCGAGTTTTCAACAGTTGGTTAAACGTCATGAATCATTGCGTACTCGTTTTGTTGAGAAAGATGGCGTAGCGTTGCAAGTTATTGAACCGTCACTTGAACTTGTTATACAACACCGTGATATTAGTCTGCTTAAGGCAGGCGAACGTAAGGCTCAGGCTGAAATTTTGCGCGAGCAAGAAGCGCAACAAATATTTGATTTAGCCGCCGGCGAACTATTGCAAGTAAAATTGATTCGACTTGCTAAAACTGAGCATCTGTTACTGATCACTTTGCATCATATCATTGCTGATGGTTGGTCGTTAGACCTCCTAATGGCTGAATTTACGCAATTATATGCCGCCGCGTGCCAAGGTCAGAATCTTAGTTTAGCGCTTGCGCCAATGACCTTGCAGTATGCTGATTATGCGAGTTGGCAACGTCAGTGGTTAGCTGAAGATAACGCGAACCAGCAGTTAAATTATTGGACAAAACAACTAGCAGGTGAATTGCCAATATTGCAATTAGCGACTGATTATCCACGCACACTTATCAATGAAACCGCAGACACGTCGCCGCAATTAACAAGCAAAGAGCAAAGGCAAAGTAACGCCGCACGTTTTAGTTTTTCGTTAGATCATCAATTAACTGAAAAATTACGCAGCTTTTCACAAACCCAAGACAGTACATTATTTATGTTATTGCTGGCGGGCTTTCAAAGCTTGTTACACCGTTATACAGGCCAGCATGATATTCGTGTTGGTGTGCCAAGTGCTAACCGTCAACGTGCCGATATTCAAAATATCGTCGGATTTTTTATTAATACCTTAGTTTTACGTGCCGATGTAACAACGCGATTACCCTTTTCACAGTTATTACAGCAGGTAAAATCGACAACCTTAGATGCGCAAATGCATCAAGACATTCCCATCAACGAAGTGCTAGAAGCGCTGTTATCTAACAATGAGCAACAGTCAAATAGACGTAACCAAGATGAGTCGCCGCTATTTCAGGTGATGTTTAACCATCAACAACGTGGTTTGAACGCCCAATGCTTACCTGGCTTGACTGCTGAGGAATTGTCTTGGCATAGCCGAACAGCGAAATGTGATCTGCAATTGCACAGTGAAGAAAATGACCAAGGGCAGTTGCTACTTAGTTTTGATTATAACACTGAGCTATTTAAACCTGACACCATCGAACGCTTGTCGACTCATTTCTCTAACTTATTACAGCATGTTGTTCAGCAACCAGACCTTTGCATTGGCGATATCCAATTACTCGCAGCTAGTGAACAAAAGCGGTTAACGCGGTGGGGCGAAGTGGCAGTTAAAGCAAACAAGCCACAAACGATAGAATGCCTAGCGGTTAGTCTTAATAAGCAAGCACTACTGACTCCACATGAAACCGCCTTGCAATGGCAGGGTGGTAGTTTTACTTATGAACAACTAAATACCCAAGCCAATAAACTGGCCCATTATTTACAAGCGCAAGGAGTGAAACCCGAAGTTCGAGTGGCGATTTTGGCTCAGCGTTCACCACTGTTAATGATAGGACTGCTGGCGATTATAAAAGCGGGCGGCGCTTATTTACCCTTAGATCCAAATTACCCGACCGAACGATTGTCTTATATGCTTTCAGATAGTGGGGCTCAAATATTACTGACACAAGACAGTTGTTTTGACAGTGAGCTATTGGCTGAGTTATCAGTAAACCGCAAGCTGATAGCGATGGATAAACTCGACATTGACCCTCTGCCTAGCAGTGCGCCGACAGTTAATGTCCATGGCGATAATATCGCTTACATCATTTATACCTCGGGTTCTACAGGCTTGCCTAAAGGCGTAGGTATTAGCCATGCGGCGTTGCGAGACCGTCTGCAATGGATGAAAGAAGAGTATCAATTTGATCACCAAGCGGTCTTTTTACAAAAAGCCGCGATTAGTTTCGATGTTTCGGTGTGGGAATGTTTCTTACCTTTAATAACCGGTTGTCGCTTAATTCTAGCAGCACCTGGAGAGCAGCGAGATCCGCAGCGGTTAGTGGCATTAGTGCAGGAATACGGTGTAACAGTGTTACATTTTGTGCCGCCGATGTTGCAGTTATTTATCGAAGAGGTGCAAGTAACAAACTGCACGAGTTTACGTTACCTGTTCTCAGGCGGTGAAGCTTTGTCGGTGAATTTACGGAACGAGATCTTAAACCAACTGCCAAATGTTGAATTACATAACCGTTATGGGCCCACCGAAACCGCTATTAATGTTACTCATTGGCACACTAAGGCAAGTGATGAGCATCGTTCTCCGATTGGTAAGCCGTTAAATAATGTTATTTGCCGAGTGCTTGATGAAGATCTTATGCTCGCACCTATTGGGGTGCCCGGTGAGTTATATATTGGTGGCGCTGGTTTAGCACGAGGTTATTTAAGTGCTAACGACACCAATGTTAACGGCACCAATGCTAACGCTATTAACGAAGAATCTGACCGTAAAACGATTAATCATGGCTTGGGCCGAGCAGCGCTGACCGCTGAACGTTTTGTACCAGATCCTTGTTCTACGCAACGGGGCGCTAAACGTGGTGCGCGTTTATATCGCAGTGGTGACAAATCACGTTGGGGTATTAATGGTTCATTAGACTACCTTGGCCGCGTTGACCAACAAATTAAATTACGTGGCTTTCGTATTGATCCACAAGAAATTGAAGCGCAGTTATTAGCTCAAACAATAATTAAACAAGCGGTTGTTGTCGTGCATGAGTCTAAGAATGTACCAGCTAAGGCCAATGCGCAACTCATTGCTTATTACGTACTTGAACAGGAAAATAATCAGGCAACGGTTAATAGTAGTGAACACGCTGATGAATTAAAACTTACACTCGAAAAAATTCTGCCAAGCTACATGATACCCGCGCAATTTATTGCACTGACAAGTTTACCATTAACAGTGAACGGCAAAGTGGATCACCGCGCGTTGCCAGAGCCAAATACAACACTTACCGAGCATAGTGTTTATATTGCCCCTAAAACCGCTTTAGAAAAGCAAGTGGCTGCTATTTGGCAAGAAGTGATGGGAGTTGCTCGTTTTAGCCTGGCGGATGATTTCTTCCAATGTGGTGGTCATTCCTTGCTCGCGACACAAATTGTTTCTCGTATTCGCTTACAGTGTAACGTTGAATTACCGTTAAAAGTCTTGTTTGAACATAGCCAATTAAGTGCATTTGTTGCGCAGATTTTACAGGCGCAACAAGCAGGTCGCTTTAATAAAATGCCTGCTATTGAGCTTATTGATCGCAGCAAGCCGGTCGCGTTATCTTCTTCGCAACAGCGGTTATGGTTTCTTTGGCAGATAGATCCGAATAGCCCGGCCTATAATGTCAGTGGTATGGCGCGATTAACGGGGCCATTTTATGTCGAACATTTTGCCGCGGCGTTACAAGCATTGATCCAGCGACATGAAACGCTACGTACAACTTTTCCAAGTATTGATGGGGTACCTGTACAACAAGTCGCAGCGACTTCAAGTGTCCAATTACAGCAACAGGACTTTTCTAACCTTGACGATGACGAGTGCCAGCAGCGTTTACAGCAACTGGCCGATGATGAAGCACACCAACCGTTCGACTTAGAACAAGGGCCATTATTGCGAGCCAGTTTGGTCAAAGTGTCTGAGCAAGAACATGTTTTATCATTAACATTGCACCACATCGTTACCGAAGGTTGGGCGATGGATATTTTTGCTCGTGAAATTGGCGAACTTTATCAATCATTTATCGATAATAAACCCTCACCACTAAAACCGTTAGCAGTGCAATATCTTGATTACAGTGTCTGGCAACGTCAGTGGTTAGCGTCAGGCGAAGGTCAGCGTCAACTTGATTACTGGACCAATAAGCTCGGTAATGAACATCCGGTATTAGCGTTACCTAGTGATCGGCCGCGTCCAGCTGTACAAAGCTACAATGGCGGTTTGTATCGCTTTGCTGTAACCGACGAATTAGCCGAGAAAGTACGACATTTTAATGCGGAGCATGGCTTAACCTTGTTTATGACCATGACAGCAGCGTTGTCGGTATTACTTTACCGCTACAGTGGTCAAAATGACCTGCGTATTGGCGCGCCTATCGCGAACCGGATCAGGCCAGAAAGTGAAGGTTTGATCGGCGCCTTTTTAAATACTCAAGTATTACGCTGTCAGCTTGATGGGCAAATGAGTGTTGAGACATTATTAAGCCAGTTACGTGATACCGTCATTGAAGGGCAGTCACATCAAGATTTACCTTTTGAGCAACTTGTGGATGCGCTGCAGCCACCTCGTAGCACTGCGTATAATCCATTATTCCAAGTAATGTGTAATGTGCAGCGTTGGAATTTCCAACAAAGCCGAGAGCTAGCGGGCATGACAGTTGATTACATTGTCAACGATGCTAAAGCAACTAAGTTTGACCTTAACCTAGAAGTTACCGATCTTAATGACCAATTAGCTTGCTGTTTAACGTACAGTTGCGATTTATTTGATCAAGCGCGAATTGCTAATATGGCGCGTCATTGGAATAACTTACTCACGGCCATGGTTAATAACCCAGGCCAACGCATTGCCGAGTTGGCGCTTTTTAATAATGAAGATCAGGCTGACGGTGCCTTAACGGATGAAGCGAACAATTTATGCCTGTCTCATTTTAATTTAACCCAAACTGAAGCTGACGCTAAGCAATTTTGTTTACATGATTTATTTAGCCAGCAGGTTCAAGCAACCCCGAATGCACCAGCATTAAGTTTTGCAGGTAACACCCTTACTTATGCCCAATTAGACGAAAAATCTAATCAGCTAGCTTGGTATTTACGCGAGCAAGGCATTGGTGCCGAAGACTATGTCGGTTTGGCGTTAGAGCGTTCGTTAGACATGGTGATTGGCTTATTAGCTATCCTTAAAGCTGGTGGTGCGTATGTGCCATTAGATCCTGAATATCCGATAGAACGATTGCAAGACATGATTACCGACAGTGGTATTTGTCTATTACTGAGCCATGGTGCGTTATTCGAGGCGCTTGGTGAGTTACCAAAACACGTTAAATCGTGGTGTTTAGAACAAGATGGCCCTGCGCTAGCGAATTATTCAACGGCAGCATTACCTTCAATTAACCAACCGATGCACCAAGCCTATTTAATTTATACCTCAGGCTCTACAGGTAAGCCTAAAGGTGTAATGGTTGCTCATGGCGAAATAAGTATGCATTGCCAAGCGGTGATTGAACGTTTTGATATGCGCAGTGATGATTGCGAATTACATTTTTATTCAATCAACTTTGATGCCGCAACAGAACGATTATTAGCTCCGCTACTGTGTGGTTCACACCTTGTGTTACGTGGACAAAACCAATGGGGTGTAGAGGAGATCTGCCAGCTAATTCGTCAATACAATGTCAACACCTTAGGTTTAACACCGAGTTATGGCAGTCAATTAGCGCAGTGGTTAACAAGTCGTCAAGAGACGTTGCCTATTCGCTTGTGTATTACCGGAGGCGAAGTCTTAACCGCCGAACATTTACAGCGAATTCGCGGCGCATTTCAACCAGAATATTTCTTTAATGCTTATGGCCCGACTGAAACCGTGGTTATGCCGCTAGCCAGTTTAGCGCCGCAGCAATTAGGCGATCAGGTAGCGAGTGTGCCTATTGGCCGACTTGTTGGCGATCGGCTTGCCTATATTCTTGATACCGATTTAGCACTGGTACCGCAAGGCAGTGTTGGTGAGTTATATGTTGGCGGTAAAGGCTTAGCCCGTGGATATCATGCCCGTAAAGGCTTAACTGCTGAGCGCTTTATTCCTAATCCTTTCACCGTTGATCAGCACCCAGACGAGCTAGCGGGGCGCTTATATCGAACGGGCGACTTAGTACGCCAAGGCATCGATGGCCTTGTCGAATATGTGGGGCGTGCCGATTATCAAGTTAAAATTCGTGGTTTTAGGATTGAGCTTGGCGAAATTGAAGCGAAAATATTAGCGCATCAATCGGTTGATGAAACAGTAGTTTTAGCAATAGATTTAGCGGGTAATAAACAGCTGGTGGCCTATGTTTCTAGCTCTAATTCGAGTGAGAAAAACACAAAAAGCCAAGATAATGAACTGTTAATCAATCAGTTAAAGCTTAGTCTTAAACAGCAATTGCCAGACTATATGGTACCCGCACACTGGGTTGTTTTACCTGCTTTACCACTTGGTCCCAATGGCAAGCTTGATCGTAAGGCGTTACCTTTACCAGATATTGAACAAAACAAACAAGAGTATATTGCGCCTTCGACCGAACAGGAGCAGTTATTAGCGGTAATTTGGGCTGAAATACTGGCAGTAGAAAACATCGGTATCAATGATAACTTCTTCGAGCTCGGTGGTGACTCTATTTTATCTATTCAGGTAGTGAGTCGTGCGCGTCAAGTAGGCTTGAATTTTAGCCCGCGTGATTTATTTCAACATCAAAGTATTCAAGCACTGGCAGCGCTATGCGAACAGCAAGGAGATGACAACACCGCTGTTCAATATGTTGCTGAGCAAGGGCTAATAGCGGGGGAATCTGCCTTAACCCCGATCCAACATTGGTTCTACTCTCTGCCAGTGCCTAATCGAGATCATTGGAATCAAGCGGTGTTATTACAGCCAACTCAGCATTTAGATCCTGAGTTATTAGAGCAAGTACTACAGCAAATTTTGCAACACCATGATGCTTTGCGATTAGTCTTTAACCAAAAATCAGCTTCGCAAGCACAGCACCAGACGTTAGACGGACACAGCGGCGCAATATTACAAACGGCGACTGTTAATGATATTGCCCAGTCAACATCACAGTGCTCGGATTTATTCGACGCGATGCAACGCAGTTTAAACTTACAAGATGGACCATTACTGCGCGCGATGTTAGTGACTGAAGCTGACAGTAACGAGCAACAGGGTAAACAGCGTTTATTGTTAGTGATTCATCACTTGGTGGTCGACGGAGTCTCTTGGCGGATAATTCTAGAAGACTTACAACGGAGTTATCAGCAGCTAGCGAGTGGTAAAAAAGCACAGTTTGCGCCAAAAACATCGGCATTTAGAGATTGGACTGAACGTTTGCAGCGTTATGCAAATAGTGAATCACTGACAGACAACTTAACTTGGTGGCAGCAGCAGTTAACTCGCCCTGAGCAGCAGCTAACAGAGCAATTACCGAGTGATTACCCTGTGAGTAGCGCGAGTGATAATTCTAAAGAATGTGACGCCAACACCATCACTTTGCGGTTAAGCAGCAAACACACGGAGCAATTATTACAGCAAGCGCCTGCGGCTTATCGCACCCAAGTAAACGATTTATTATTAACGGCATTAACACGAACGCTGTGTCGTTGGTCTGAGCAGTTATCGGTACTTGTGCAATTAGAAGGCCATGGTCGCGAAGAAATATTTGATGATATTGACCTCACGCGTACCGTAGGTTGGTTCACCAGTGCGTATCCATTGCGATTAACCCCGTCTTCATTGAAAAATGAACAAGGTGACAGCAAAAGCACCATCGAATGTTTGGCCGATGATATCAAAACGATCAAAGAGCAACTACGTGCCGTGCCACATAAAGGGATCAGTTACGGGGTGTTGCGTTATCTTGCAGATGATAATTGCCAAGCGGCAATGGCACAGCTACCACAAGCACAAATTACCTTTAACTATCTTGGTCAATTTGATCAAAGCTTTGGTAACGATGCTTTGTTCCAGCCATCAAATGATCCAACAGGCGTTAGCCGTGATGAACAAGCAGCATTGCCAAATGTACTGAGTGTTGATAGCCAAGTGTATAACAATGAGTTGGTTTTACGTTGGACTTACAGCACTAAGCGCTATAACGAGCAAACAATTAATACGTTGGCCACTGATTACTTGCAGCAATTAGAAAGCTTAATTGAACATTGCATAAGCGATGAATTAGCGGCTAGTGAGATCAGCAGGCTAACGCCGTCAGACTTTCCGTTAGCACAATTGGCACAAACGCAACTTGATGCGCTAACGGTACCGGCACAAAATATAGCGGATATTTACCCATTAACGTCAATGCAAGAAGGGCTATTACTGCATACGTTATTAGAGCCGGGCACCGGGCTTTATTACATGCAAGATCGTTATCGTATTCATAGTGCGATTGATCCACAACGTTTTGCTACAGCGTGGCAAGGTGTTGTTGCACGCCATGAAGCATTGCGAGCTTCCTTTAATTGGAATGCTGGTGAAGCGATGTTGCAGGTGATCCATAAACCAAGCTTAATTGAAGTAGATTTTCTAGATTGGCGACAAGAAGATCCAAGTCAGCACGAGCAACGCTTGCAAGCCATGCTTAAAGAAGAGCGTGAAGCTGGCTTTGATTTGTTAAATACGCCACCTTTTCAGCTGCGTTTGATTTGCCTTGGCGATGAAGAATACTGGTTTATGATGAGCAATCACCATATTCTTATTGATGCTTGGTGTCGTTCGATATTAATGAATGATTTTTTTGAAATTTATACCGCGTTAAGTGAAAAACGTGAGGCACAGTTGGCTGTGCCGCCAAGTTATCGCGATTATATAGTTTGGTTACAACAACAAAATGCCGATGGTTCGCGTCAGTGGTGGCAAGATAATTTACAAGGGTTTGAGCAAGCAACATCAATTGCCAGTGATAGACCCTTGCTACGCGAGCATGCCGGTGACAGTGGCGGTATGGTTGTTGGTGATAGCTATACTAATCTAGATAGCAATGACAGCACTCGCTTGCAGGAGTTGGCACAACGTTATCAACTCACGGCAAATACATTTGCCCAAGCGGCTTGGTCATTGGTGTTACGCCGTCTAAGTGGTGACAGGGAAGTATTATTTGGCGTAACCGTTGCGGGACGTCCGATTGAAAAACCAGAAATGCAACGCACAGTCGGACTGTTTATCAACAGTATTCCTTTGCGAGTGCCTACGCCATTACTCGATGAAAATGCGAGTGTTAAAGATTGGTTGCAGCAGTTACTGGCCCACAATCTTGATTTACGTGAGCACGAGTATTTATCGTTGGTCGATATTCAAAATTGCAGTGAATTGCCCAAGGGCGCGCCATTGTTTGACAGTTTATTTGTTTTTGAAAATGCGCCAGTCGACTCTTCAGTTTTAGACAGTGCTCGCCATTTTAATGCCAGCTCAGATTCAGGTCGTACCCACACGAACTTCCCGTTAACGGCGGTGTGTTATCCAGGCGATAGCTTAGGTTTACATATTTCTTACGATCAACGTTATTTTGATAAAACCAGCATTGACCATATGCTCGGCGAATTTAAACGACTATTGATTGCACTGGTTGATAATATTGATCAACCCTTTGCAGCGCTGCCATTATTGAGTGATCGTGAACATCAGTTTCTGGTTAAAGATTGCAACCAGGCTGCTGTTACCGAGCAAACACCCGATACCGAATATCAAAGTTATGTGCAATTGTTCGAGGGGCAAGTTGCAGCTACCCCACAGCGCATTGCAGCAAGTTGTTTAAGTCAGCAGTGGAATTATCACGATTTAAATCAATATGCTAACCGTTTAAGCCATCGCATCTTGGCACAAGGCGACAATACTGATCAGCCAGTCGCGTTATTAGCAGAGCGTGGGCTCAATTTATTAGCAATGATGATCGGGTGCTTTAAATCGGGCAGCGCTTATTTACCACTTGATCCAAGCCATCCCGAACAACGCTTACTGCAAATGATGAATAGTAGTCGTATTTCGATACTGGTCTGCGACAAGGTTTGTTATGAGCAAGCTCAGACATTACTGCCGCAATTGTCGAGTGATAATCGCCCAGTATTGTTGTTATGGGAAGATGTGCAACAAGACAATCATCAGTTTCCTGTTGATGCTAGTCAGAATGTTCTCAACCCGAGCTTGAATCATCTTAATCGGTTTAACCACGCCAATAGCCTTGCTTATGTCATTTATACATCAGGCTCTACTGGTGTGCCAAAAGGTGTGATGGTTGAGCAGCAAGGCATGCTTAATAATCAATTGAGTAAAATACCTTACATGCAATTGGGTGAAAATGACGTTATCGCACAAACCGCTTCACAGTGCTTTGACATTTCAGTATGGCAGTTTTTAACTGCGCCTCTATTTGGCGGCAGAGTCGATATCGTGCCCAATGAAATATCTCAGAACCCACAAGCACTACTTAAACATATTCAAGACCAAGGCATTACCGTATTAGAAAGTGTGCCGTCATTAATCCAAGGAATATTAGATGAAGCAGCGCAAGATCAAGCGCTAAGCTTGCAGCCGAATTTACGTTGGTTATTACCAACAGGTGAAGCGATGCCTCCAGTATTGGCAGCGCAATGGTTAAAGAGTTATCCGAATATCGGCTTAATTAATGCGTATGGCCCTGCTGAATGTTCTGACGATGTGGCGTTTTTCAATATCGATTTAGCATCAACAGCCAGCGATTATTTACCGATTGGTAGCCCGACCGACAATAACCGCTTATACCTGCTTGATGACGGTCTTGATCTGGTACCAAGCGGTGCAATTGCCGAATTGTGCGTCGCAGGTATGGGGGTTGGTCGAGGTTATAGCTTTGATCCAAAACGGACCGCACAAACATTTATTCCCGATGTATTTAGTGATAAAGGCGAGCGTTTGTATCGCAGTGGTGATTTAGCGCGCCGACGCAGCGATGGCTTGCTTGAGTACGTGGGCCGAATTGATCAACAAGTTAAAATACGCGGATACCGTATCGAACTTGGCGAAATTGAAGCACAACTGCATCAATTACCTGAAGTGCTCGAAGCGGTTGTACTGGCTAAAAAAGGCGCTAACGGTCTTTTCCTGGTCGGTTATATCACAGCTTGTGGCCCTAGCGCACAGGCAAGTTCAGCCGATTTGATTGCACAATTAAAGCAAGGTTTGGCGCAAGCCTTACCAGACTATATGGTGCCGCTGCATTGGCAAATATTAGAACAAATGCCACGTAACGCTAACGGTAAAATTGATCGTAAAGCCTTACCTGATATTGAACTAGGCCAGCAACAAAGTACCCTTTATGTTGCGCCAAGCAGTGAGCTAGAGCAGACGATTGCAAACATCTGGATCGACATTCTAAAAGTTGAGCAGGTTGGGGTTAATGATAATTTCTTCGAGCTTGGCGGCCATTCATTACTTGCTACCCAAATAGCATCTCGTTTACAACAAGTCTTACAACGTAATATTCCGTTACGCGCGATGTTTGAAAGTAGCACCGTAGCTCAATTAGCAATCCAAATTGATTCGTTAAATAGCATTGCCATCGATGAAGAAAAAACGGCTTGGCTAAATGACTTTATGACCGAGCTTGAGGATTCTTAGCACGCTGTTAACAAGTAGCGAAAGGAATCGCTACAAAAGGTATTTTTTATCTCTAAAGGCTTAAATTTAACGGCATTGGTTTCGTTATTAATAATAACTTTAGAGGTTAAAAACCTAACCTTTAAATTGACTAAACTGTATATTTTTTCGAGGAAGATTAAAGTGGAAGCTATTGCAAACGTTAAAGAACAATCGGTGATCAGAAATGATGTTTCTGAAAGTCATATTTCTGAAAATGAAGTACTTTACAAATTTAACGAGTGTGCTTTATTGACTAGACAAAAACAGCAAGAGTCTAATGCTCGCAGTTATTCGCGTCGCTTGCCGTTAGTATTAAAAAAAGCGTCAGGCGTGTACGTAGAAGATGTTGAAGGTCGACAATTTATTGATTGTTTAGCAGGGGCTGGTGCCTTAGTGTTGGGTCATAATCATCCGGTGATAACGAATGTTATTCAACAACTGTTAACCGACGAAGCGCCGCTATTAACACTAGACATTAACACGCCAACCCGAGATCAATTTGTTCAAGACTTATTCTCGATATTCCCTCGTGAATTTTCAGAGCAAGCCAAAATACAATTTTGCGGTCCTACTGGCACTGATGCGGTCGAAGCCGCATTAAAATTGGTGCGTACGGCAACTGGTCGCAACACGATACTTTCTTTTCAGGGCGCGTATCATGGCATGAGCCAAGGGGCACTTAGCCTGATGGGCAGCCATTCACCGAAAGAGCCATTAGATGCCTTGCTAAATAGCGGTGTACACTTTTTACCATACCCTTATGATTATCGTTGTCCGTTTGGTTTAAGCGGAGAGCAAGGTGTACAAGCTAATTTAAATTATTTAGAAAATCTATTAACTGATCCTGAAAGTGGCGTGTTGTTACCTGCCGCAGTGATTGTTGAAGTTATTCAGGGTGAGGGTGGGGTTATACCCGCTGATATAAAATGGTTGCAAGGTTTACGTGAAATTACCAAGAAAGCCAAAGTGCCTTTAATTGTTGATGAAATTCAAAGTGGTTTCGCCCGTAGTGGCAAAATGTTTGCGTTTGAAGAAGCCGGCATAATACCTGATGTGGTGGTGTTGTCTAAAGCACTTGGTGGCGGTTTACCGTTGGCAGTAATGTTGTACCAAGACTGGTTAGATACATGGCAGCCAGGGGCTCATGCAGGAACATTCCGCGGCAATCAAATGGCGATGGCCGCCGGTTCAGCGGTAATTAATTACATTAAAGAGAATGACTTAGCAAATCATGCCGCCAACATGGGCCAGCGATTACTTGAGCACTTTTATACATTGCAACGTGTGTATCCGCAACTAGGTGATGTGCGTGGTCGTGGACTAATGATAGGAATTGAGCTGGTTGATCCTAATGGCCAGCCGGACAAACTTGGCCACTCACCAGCTTGTGGCGAATTCGCCAGCTTAGTGCAACGAGAATCTCTCAAACGTGGCTTAATTGTTGAGCTAGGTGGTCGTTATGGCAGCGTGGCTCGTTTTCTGCCACCGTTAATTATTACTGCTGAACAAGTAGACGACGTGGCGGAAATTTTTGCTCGGGCAGTTGCTGCGGCGGTAGCCATAACAAATTGATAAGTTAGCTTAACTTTTTTGCTGCTTCAAACGTTATTGTAAGTAGCAAATAACTTTGATTTTTGATAACAAAATTATATTAGCGTATTGACGCTAATTTAGGAGATAAAAATGACATCAGTATTTGATCGTGAAGACATTGATTTTGAGGTGGTTTTAAACCATGAAGAGCAATATTCTATTTGGCCAGCTTATAAAGAAATTCCTAAAGGTTGGACCAAGGCGGGCAAACGCGGCTTAAAAAAAGACTGTTTGGAATTCGTTGAAGAAGTATGGACCGATATGCGCCCGCTAAGTTTACGTAAACATATGGCAGCACAAGAGAAAAAAGCAGAGCAAGAAGTTGAAGACGCTCAGCTTGTAGCAGGTTAATGATGCTAGGTTTAAAATTATATTGTTTACCCCATTCTGGCGCTAGCGCCATGGTGTATAGTCGCTGGCGTCGAAAATTACCGGCATGGTTAGCGATTCATCCGGTTGAGTTACCAGGACGCGGGCTGCGCATGGCTGAGCCCTTGCAGCAAGATATGTCGGCTTTAGTTGCGCAATTAGCAACAGAAATTAGCCATGATATAAGTTTAAACCCAAGCCAACCTTATGCATTTTTAGGCCATAGTTTAGGCGCATTATTGGCATTTGAATTGGCACATGCGTTAGTCAAAAAGGGCTGTTCAGCGCCTGTTGTATTGTTTGCATCAGGAACAGCGGCCCCTACTCGACGTGAAGAGTATGAAGAAAAGTTAAGCGAACCGAAAAGTGATGAGCAATTAATTGATGATCTTCGTACGCTAGAGGGTACATCAGAAGATGCTTTGGCCAATAAAGAATTAATGGCATTGATTTTACCGGTTATGCGCGCTGATTATCTTCTTTGTGGCGGCTATCGTTATCATCATAGTGATAGGCTTGTTTGCCCATTGCATGTTTTGGCTGGCAGTACCGATAAAGCAACGGATGAGCAGCTAAATGCTTGGCAGCAAGAAACCAGTGCTGAATTTAGCCTAACCAAATTTGATGGCGGGCACTTTTTTATCCAGCAGCATGAAGACAAAGTACTGGCTCACATTAAGCTTGTTTTAACCACGTTACCTAATGTACGTGCTTACAAATATGCGTGATAGTTTATGCCACGCACTTAATTTCTAATACTAATCTCGTTTCAAATGCTCAGCCTAATCGACTGAGCTTTCATTAAAGTATTTTTAGTCACTTCCCGTATATTTACAGCTCATTTATCCAGTAAAAAATTCTTAAATTACAATTAGTACAAAAAAGATCCGACCAACAATTGTGTATTTAAAATAGATTTTAATTTTCTTAAATTATCCGTGTTTACATTCGTTTTATAGAGGTTAATTCTTCAGTTTTTTATTATTTAACCGGATGCAATAGTCGATATGAATCTTAGCGATACCCAAAAGTTAGCGAGTCGTTTTATAAGTTTACCGCAAGATAAAAGAAAGGTCTTTTTGACGGCGCTGCAAAAGCAGGGCTTAGATTTTAGCCTTTTCCCTATCATCGCTAATGCAGATGTCGAAGAACGGTTTTCATTATCATATGCGCAGCAGCGAATGTGGTTTCTGTGGCAACTTGAGCCACAAGGTGCAACGTATAATTTACCAAGTGCTGTTCGTCTTAATGGTCATTTAGACTTATCCATACTGAACCAAGCCTTTAATAGCTTAATTGAACGTCATGAATCATTAAGAACACGTTTTTGTTTATCGGCAGACGAACAGCCCACTCAACAGATTGCTCAAGAACAATCACTGGTAATTATTCAACAAGATCTCATTGATTTTCCAGTAGCAGCGCGTGAACAAATGGCTAAAGACGAAGCCGTTAACGAATCTTTACTGCCTTTTGATTTAAGCCAAGGGCCATTGTTAAGGGTTAAATTATTAAAATTAGCAGACCAACAGCATGTATTGCTGTTAACGATGCATCATATTATTGCTGATGGCTGGTCAATGAATGTCATGATTGAAGAGTTTATTCATTTTTATGACGCATATAGTCGTGGTGATAAACCCCAGTTAACGCCTTTGCCTATTCAATATCGTGATTATGCATTATGGCAACGCAGCTGGCTTGAAGCTGGGGAATTAGACCGACAGTTAAGTTACTGGCAACAAAAGCTAGGTAACGAACATCCGATCCTTGAACTGCCCACTGATTATCCGCGACCATTAACACCGAGTTACGCTGGATCACGGCGTGAGTTTGGTATCGATGCGACCTTGTTCGCAAATTTAAAAACATTTGCCCAACAAAACAATACAACTTTATTTGTTGTGTTGTTAACCGCGTTTAAAATTCTTCTTTATCGTTATAGCAACCAAGCAGATATTCGCGTGGGCACCCCTATTGCTAATCGGAATCGTAGCGAAATTGAAGGCTTGATCGGTTGTTTCATTAATACCCAAGTATTACGTACCGTTATCGATGGTCAAAAAACGGTGAGCGAGCTACTACAAGATGTTCGAGAAACGGCGCTAGATGCTCAAGCACATCAAGATTTACCTTACGAAAAGTTAGTTGACGCACTTAAATTAGAGCGCAGCCTTAACCATAACGCCTTATTTCAGGTGATGATAAATCATCAAGCTGAAATAACCGATATTGAAGAAATCGTGACAGATTCAGGCTTACGGTTACAGCCACTTGAGTGGGATAAAAAAGTAACACAGTTTGATTTGAAATTGGATACTTGGGAAAAGGGCGGTCAACTCTATGCTGCTTTTACTTATGCGACTGACTTATTTGAGCCATCAACGATTGAGCGATTAGCCAAACATTGGCAACAGCTTTTACAGGGGATTGTAGCCAAGCCTAATGAGCGCATTGCCGAGTTGCCTTTGCTTGACCAGGCAGAGAAAAAACACATTACTGAAGACTGGAATGATACAGCGGTTAGTTACGATACTGAGATTTGTATTCATCAGTTGTTCGAGCAACAAGCGAAAATCAATCCAGATAACACCGCGCTTGTTTTTGACGATACGCAACTGAGTTATCAAACACTAAATCAAAAGGCTAATCAGCTAGCACATAAACTACGCGCGCAAGGTGTTGGCCCTGATGTGTTAGTGGGTATCGCGGTTGAACGTTCGTTAGAAATGGTTGTTGGTCTTTTAGCGATTCTTAAAGCGGGCGGTGCTTATGTGCCGCTAGACCCTGATTATCCGCAAGAGCGTTTGGCGTATATGGTTGAAGCCAGTGGGATTAAGCTACTGTTATCGCAAAGTCATATCGAACAACAACTAGCCATAGCGAATAGTATTGAAGTAGTCCTGCTTGATAACATTCTAACTGAAGGTGCCTTAAGCGATTACAGCACAGGCAACGTATTAAATCACAATAATTCAAGTAATTTAGCCTACGTGATTTATACCTCTGGCTCGACGGGGAAACCAAAGGGGGTGGCAGTTCCTCATCAAAGCGTTATTAACTTCTTATCGAGCATGGCAAAGCAGCCTGGCATTAATGCTAATGACAGGGTGCTGGCTTTAACCTCACTGTCGTTTGATATTGCAGTACTGGAGCTTTACCTCCCTTTATATACTGGTGCGAGCATTGTTTTATTGGGTTCTAAAACCAGTAAAGACCCACACGAAATAAGCGAAATTGTCGAGCGTGCAGGTGTTACGGTTGTTCAAGCGACGCCATCGACATGGAAAATGTTAATGGAGGCAGACGCTTGTGACTTACTTAAGCGTTGTAAATTATTATCAGGCGGTGAAGCACTTTCTGATTCATTAGCCAATGATATGCTTAAACACACTGACTGTATTTGGAATGTTTATGGGCCGACCGAAACAACGGTTTGGTCAGCAAGTTACCGCCTTGATAAAGCCAATAAAAAACCTTATTTAGGAGCGCCGATAGACAATACTGTTATTCATATACTGAACGATGAGTTTGCACCACAACCAACAGGTGTAATAGGTGAACTTTTTATTGGTGGTGAGGGAGTAACTCGCGGCTATTACGGTCGTCCAGAATTAACGGCCGAGCGATTTATCGCCGACCCATTCAATAAATCAGGCGGCCGCTTATATCGCACTGGTGACTTAGCACGCTACCAAGCGGATGGCACCATCGAGTATGTTGGCCGGATTGACCACCAAGTTAAAATCCGTGGTTTCCGTATTGAACTGGGTGAGATTGAATCACAGTTGCAAGGCAATGACGCTATCCGCGATGCGGTGGTCTTAGCCCAAGAAGGCAATGGCGGTCAGCAGTTAGTCGCTTATGTTATTCCTAACGATAGCGGTCTGATTCAAACCGATAATGAAGCACAAAACAGCTTTAGAGCTGATATTAAAAACCAACTCCAACAAGCCTTGCCTGAGTACATGGTACCGGCGCATATGTTGTTGCTTGAACAATTCCCGTTAACCCCTAATGGCAAGTTAGACCGCAAAGCATTGCCCAAAGCTGATGCCAGTCAACTACAACAAACGTATGTTGCGCCAAATACCGAGCTAGAAAAGCAATTAGCGCAAATCTGGCAAGACGTGCTGGGTGTTGAGCAAGTAGGTTTAAGTGATAACTTCTTTGCCTTGGGTGGACATTCACTATTACTGACTCAGGTTGTTTCTCGGGTTAGGCAAGCATTGTCAGCGGAAATTCCAATGCGAGTGATGTTTGAAGCGAGCGATTTGCGTGACTTTGCTGTACGCGTCGCGCAAAGCGAAGGGGTTGTGTCTGAAGTTATCTTGCCTGTATCACGTGAGCAAGAGTTACCTCTTTCTTACGCGCAACAGCGCCAGTGGGTCTTGTGGCAGATAGAGCCACAAAGCACGGCTTATCACATGAGTTCAGCGCTTCGATTAACGGGTGAACTGGATATTGAAGCACTACGTGACAGTTTTGATTATCTGTTTGCGCGTCATGAAGTGTTGCGTACTCACTTTGCCCAAGGTGATGAAGGTCAGTTACACCAAGTCATTAAAGATACAGTATCGATTACGTTGAACGCAGAAGCGTTATCGTTTACTCAAGAGACTATTGACGGTGATAGTAAAGAGCAATTACAAGACGCTGCGTTACAACAAGTATTGCAACAGTTAGGTGATGAAGTATTCGACTTGGCCGAGGGGCCACTACTGCGGGTTAAGCTCATTAGTTTATCAGCGCAAGCGCATGTACTTGCACTTGTGCAGCACCATGTGGTGTCTGATGCTTGGTCAATGCAGTTAATGGTGAGTGAATTAGTGCAAGCGTATAGTGCGTTTAGCCAACATCAAACACCAGAGCTACCAAGTTTACCGATTCAATATGCCGATTATGCCGTATGGCAACGTGAGCGTTTAGAAGGCGAGGAAGGAGAACGTCAGTTAACGTATTGGCGTGAAAAATTAGGGACAGAGCATCCGGTACTGGAATTACCGACAGACCATGCACGTCCAATGCAAGCAAGTTATGCCGGAGCAAGTCAAAGCGTAGCGCTAGACAGCGAACTCATCAATAACCTGACACAGCTAGCAAACCAAGAAAGCACAACCTTGTTTACCTTGTTGCTTGCGTCATTCCAAACGCTTTTACATCGTTACAGTGGTCAAGAAGAAATACGGGTAGGCACACCGATAGCAAACCGTAATCGACTAGAAACTGAAAACTTAATTGGTTTCTTTGTTAATACCCAAGTGTTACGTGCTGACTTTTCAGATGACTTAACTTTTAATGAATTCTTACAACAAGTTAAACAAACGACGTTAGACGCGCAAGACAACCAAGACTTACCTTTTGAGCAATTGGTTGAAGCGTTACAAGTTGAACGTAGTTTAAGTCATACGCCGTTATTCCAAGCCATGTTTAACTACCTGAGTGAGAAAGGCTCAAATAAAGAGTCCCAACTGGCCAGTGTAGAAGGCCTAGAAGTAGAAGGCGTAAGCTGGGACAGCCATACGGCGAAATTTGATTTAACGCTGGATATTAGTGAGTACGAAGGCGGTATTTCAGCATCATTCAACTATGCGACGGACTTATTTGAGCCATCCACGATTGAGCGATTAGCCAAACATTGGCTGCAGCTTTTACAGGGGATAGTAGCTAAGCCGAATGAGCGCATTGCTGAATTACCTTTGCTTGACCAGGCTGAGAAAAAACACATTATTGAAGACTGGAATGATACAGCGGTTAGTTACGATACTGAGATTTGTATTCATCAGTTGTTCGAGCAACAAGCGAAAATCAATCCAGATAACACCGCGCTTGTTTTTGACGATACGCAACTGAGTTATCAAACACTAAATCAAAAGGCTAATCAGCTAGCACATAAACTACGCGCGCAAGGTGTTGGCCCTGATGTGTTAGTGGGTATCGCGGTTGAACGTTCGTTAGAAATGATTGTTGGCCTTTTGGCTATTCTTAAAGCGGGCGGTGCTTATGTGCCGCTAGACCCTGATTACCCGCAAGAGCGTTTGGCGTATATGGTTGAAGCGAGTGGAATTAAGCTACTGTTATCGCAAAGCCATATCGAACAACAACTAGCCATAGCGAATAGTATTGAAGTTGTCCTGCTTGATAACATTCTAACTGAAGACGCCTTAAGCGATTACAGCATAGACAACGTATTAAATCACAATAATTCAAGTAATTTAGCCTACGTGATTTATACCTCGGGCTCGACGGGGAAACCAAAGGGGGTGGGAAATACGCATCAAGCATTACATAATCGTTTAAATTGGATGCAACAAGCGTATCAACTAACCGATGAAGACCGCATATTACAAAAAACACCCTTTAGCTTTGATGTATCCGTTTGGGAGTTCTTCTGGCCATTATTGACAGGTGCTCGTTTGGTTGTTGCTTTACCGAATGACCAAAAAGACCCTGAGCGACTCGTTGCGTTAATTAAACAAGAAAATATAACGACGCTACATTTTGTGCCATCAATGCTGCAAGTGTTTATACAGCATGAATCAGTTGTTGGTTGTACAAGTTTACAACGTGTTATTTGCAGTGGAGAAGCGTTATCTGCAGAGCTACAAACACAAGCGTTAACAACGTTACCGCACGCTAATTTATACAATCTTTATGGCCCAACTGAGGCTGCAATCGATGTTACTCATTGGACATGTGTTGAAGAAGGCCTTGATAGTGTGCCTATTGGGCATCCTATTGCCAATATGCAAACGTATATCCTAGCTGATGATTTACTGCCTGTTCCTGTTGGTGTTGCTGGGGAGTTATATCTTGGCGGAGTTGGTTTAGCTCGCGGTTATTACGGTCGTCCAGAATTAACAGCCGAGCGCTTTATCGCCGACCCATTCAATAAATCAGGCGGGCGCTTATACCGCACTGGCGATTTGGCACGCTACCGAATTGACGGCACCATCGAATATGTTGGCCGAATTGACCATCAAGTTAAAATCCGTGGTTTCCGTATTGAGCTGGGTGAGATTGAATCACAGTTGCAAGGTAATGACGCTATCCGCGATGCGGTGGTCTTAGCCCAAGAAGGCAATGCGGGTCAGCAGTTAGTCGCCTATGTTATCCCCAATGATAGCGGACTAATTGAAGCGGGTAATGAAGTACAAAACAGCTTTAGAGCCGATATTAAAAATCAACTACAACAAGCCTTGCCTGAATACATGGTACCAGCGCATATGTTGTTGCTTGAGCAATTCCCGTTAACGCCCAATGGCAAGTTAGACCGCAAAGCATTGCCCAAAGCTGATGCCAGCCAACTGCAACAAACCTATGTTGCGCCAACTACTGAGC
Source organism: Gammaproteobacteria bacterium (assembly GCA_013214945.1). Taxonomy (NCBI): domain Bacteria; kingdom Pseudomonadati; phylum Pseudomonadota; class Gammaproteobacteria; species Gammaproteobacteria bacterium. The sequence goes on along the minus strand of JABSRT010000003.1, from coordinate 1,975 downwards.
TAGAAAAGCAATTAGCGCAAATTTGGCAAGACGTGCTGGGTGTTGAACAAGTTGGTTTAAGCGATAACTTCTTTGCCTTGGGTGGACATTCGTTGTTAATGATCCAACTAGTCAGTCAGATCAAGCACAATTTCAATGTTGAATTAGCAGTAAAAGACTTCTATGCCACTAACGTGACAATAGAAAATATTACGTTATTGATCGAAACACAACAAGAACAAAACGAAGGCGGCTTGGATTTGATTTTCGAAGCATTAGACGAACTTGCAGCAATCGAAGAGGATTAATCGTCATGTCAATAATATCGAATGAAAACGAACTCGCTAAATCAAAGAATACTAAATCTATGGTCAATAAAAATAAACCCAATCAACAAATGTTAGTTGAACGTTTAAAGCCGCTTAATGCAGCTAAACGTCAAGCCTTATTTGAACTATTATCTGCTAAAGGCATAGACCCTGCTAGTTTACCTGTTGTCCCAATGCCTAAAGAAACGGTTCCGATAACGTCTTATGCACAGCAGCGACAATGGATATTATGGCAATTAGATCCTGACACCACTGCTTATAATATGCCGGTGGTGTTACGACTTACGGGCAATCTAAGTGTTGACGCTTTACAGCGCAGTTTTAATCAGCTCATTATCCGCCATGAAACATTACGCACTACTTTTGTAATGCAAGATGGTGTACTCCAGCAATGTATTCATGAGGCGATGGAATTATCTATAAAAGAATTAAAGGTGGAAAGTTCTACCGATGATGAAGCCGTTACTTGCATTATTAATAGAGAAATCCAGCAGCAGTTTGATTTAGAACATGGGCCATTATTGCGGGTAAGTTTATTAAGATTAGACAATAAAACTAATAGCAAAGATCAGAAACCTAATGCTGAGTGGATCTTAATCATTACGCAACACCATATAGTTTCTGATGGTTGGTCAATGCAAATTATGGTTAATGAACTAATTCATAACTATACCGCTTCTATTAAAAATGAAGAGGATCAATTTGATGCTCCGAATTCGAAAAACTTACCAGACTTAGTCATACAATATAAAGATTATGCGGCTTGGCAACGGCAATGGATGGATTCCGGCGAACGTCAACGACAGAAAGATTATTGGCTAGGTGAGTTGAGTGACGCATTACCAGTCTTAGAGCTACCTACAGATCATACTCGCTCAGCTATTCCTAGCCAAAATGGACAATCAATCAATCTTGAGTTGGCTGCCGATTTAGTCGTAACACTAAATCAATTAGCTAAAAGGGAAGGTTGTACTTTGTTTATGTTGTTGTTGGCATCATTTCAATTATTGCTACAACGCTATAGTGGACAAAAGGATATTTGTGTTGGTGTCCCTTCAGCTAATCGTGATCGTACAGAAGTAGAAAACTTGATTGGTTTTTTTGTTAACACGTTAGTTTTACGTACCGAACTTAATGCAGATAAAGATGGCAGATATTTACTAAAGCAAGTTAAAAATAAAGTTTTTGCTGCACAAGCACATCAAGACTTACCTTTTGAAGAATTAGTTGAAGTTTTGCAACCAGAACGTAATTTAAGCTGTAGTCCTATATTTCAAGTAATGTTTAATCATCAGGCGAAAACAGAGGCTAATGACAACATCCTGTCAGAAATATCCGGATTAGCCATCGAGCAAATGGAGTCTTCAACAGCAACGGCAAAATTTGATCTTGCACTTGACACAACTGAACATGAACAAGGAATTAGTGCTTGTTTTACTTTTAGCACTGATCTATTTAAAACTAATACTATTGAATCAATGACGAAACATTGGTTAACGCTTCTTAGCGAGTTATGTAATAACCCAACTACAGCTTTGGGTGAGTTAAGCATGCTAAGTAAAGAAGAAAGCCAGCAGCTTATTTTTCACAGAAACCCTGCTTATCCAGATGTAGCAGCTAAATTAAGTATTCAGCAGCGTTTTGAAGCACAAGTGCTAGCTCAGCCA